>JAFPYA010000341.1 GCA_017412445.1 Clostridia bacterium | reverse complement strand
GCCCGGGTCGTTCAGCCTTCCGTCTATGTACACGGCTGTCTCAAGCCCCTTTATGTCAAAGGAGTCTATGGGCTTGCCCGCGTCGCGGTACGCCTTGGTCAGAAGCAGATCCCACACGGTGTTCATCGCGTTCATCTCAAACTCGATGTACCTCTGCGTGTCCGAATCCGGGTCTATGAACACCTCAAAATCGTTGTCGCGGAATATAACGTCGTCCCTTTGGGAGACGTGAGCCCAGATTTCGTTTCCTGTGAGCTCCGCGCCTATGTACAGCGCCTCGTCGTCCCACGCGAGCTTGGCACGGGTGGTGAAGCGCGGTGTCTTTCCGCATTCGGGGCCTTCGATGTCCACGAAGGGCTCGGTGAAGGGAATATCTGCCCAGAAGGGCTTGTCCAGCCTGCCGTCGAGCGTGAGGGGTGTATGCACTCTGAGGCAATAGTATACCGGCGGATGGAAAGGATAATGCTTCATGTGACCTCCTGCTCGTGATTGTATTATGATGCCAAATTGCTTTTTAACAGTATGCTGTAAATATATCAGCCTCAGGTGAAGCGATAACTGTTGCTGTAATTCGCGCCCCGCTATTTTATCCCGATATCCTCGTTTTTTCCGAAGCCGAGGGTCACGGCCTTGCTGCCGGTTTTTCTGCGCAGGGCGGCAATCGCGCTTTCAATTTTGTCCTGCTTTTTGCGCTTTTCGCTTTCCTCGTCGCCGAGCAGCGATACCTGCTCGGTTTCTTCGCCAGACATTATGAGCTTGCTTATTCCTATGGTAATCGCGCGTATGGGCGCCTGCTCGCCTATGCGCCAGAAATCATTTATCAGCTGCATTGACACGTCTGCAATCTCGTGCTGCAGCCAGGTATAATGCTCCAGAGCTGTTTGCTTTTGCTTTAGCTTAAGCTCGGGGCTTTTTATGCTTACGCTGACGACCGCGCCCTTTTGCCCATTAAAGCGCAGGCTCGAGGCCACGCGGTCGGCAAGATAAGATACGCCGGTTCTTACTTCCTCTTCCGTAACCAGATTTCGCTTGAAGGTCATGCCGTGACTAACGGATTTTGCGCTTTCACGATAGCCCCAGGGCTTAACTGTGCCTTCGTCAAGGCCGTTGGCATAATCCCAAATCGAGCTTTCGCTCTGCCCAAGCAGGGCGACCGCTTCGGCCCTTGGCAATTGTGCCAGCTCGCCTATGGTGGTTATTCCCTTTTTGCCAAGAAGAGCCGCCGTCGCCCTGCCCACGAACATGAGATCCGAAACCGGCAGAGGCCAGAGGATATCTTTATAGTTTTCGGGCGTGATGACCGTGGTCGCGTCGGGCTTTTTGTAGTCCGAGCCCATCTTGGCGAAGATTTTGTTGTATGAAACGCCCACTGAGATCGTGATGCCTATTTCGTCCTTCACGCGGGCGCGGAGGCGGTCGGCGAGCGCGCGCTCCGAAAGCTTATAGTATTCGGGCGCGCCTGTCATGTCGAGATACGATTCGTCAATCGATGCGGGCTCCACATAGTCGGTGTATTCGTGGTAAATGGCGTTGACCTTGTCGGAGATTTCTTTATAGAAACGGTGGCGGGGAGTCACGAACACGATGTTGGGGCATTTCTTCCGCGCCTGCCATACGGTGTCCGTCGTCCTTACGCCCGCCAACTTTGCCAGCTGATTTTTGGCCACGACTATACCTACGCGGTTCTCCGGGTCGCCGGCCACCGCCATGGGCACGTCCCTGAGCGCCGGATTTGTGAGGCACTCGCACGACGCAAAGAAATTATTGCAGTCGCAATGGAAAATCAGTGGCTTCATAAGCTCTTTCACGGTTCAAAGGTCTAAAGCCTTTCACTTAAGTGCGCCGCCGCAGCTTGCGGTATGTTGGTTTACATAAAATCACATGAATTATACCATACGTAGGTTCACTTTTCAACTTTTTTCTTGAATCGGCTGACGAAATGCCGCTTCACGTATTAAAAAACAGAGCAGCCGCGAAGCTGTTCTGAGCGGGAAAACACATTGAAGCCCATTCTTAATGCAAACGGTATGCGTTGGTTTATGCCCCGTACAGCCTGTAGCCCGAAGGCTCCGCCTGCAGCTGTGTATCAAGCTCACTAAGCGATTTGGGGGCATCACCTGGTATCAGTGCCTTGGTCACTATGAATTTGATGAACCACTGCGCGGTAAAATTCGTGGTCACCCACGGGATTTCCGTTATCTCGGAGCCGTCGGCCTTCAGGGCGTAGGTGACGGGCTTATAACCCTCGGGCTTGTTCTTTGCGTACAGAAGCGAAAGCAGGTCCTTCCATATGCGCTTTGCCATCGTCCTGTCATCGTACATGCGGGCGGCCCACGCCTGCATCTCAGCTGAGTAGATGGGACTGCCGAACTGCCTGTCCTTAAGCAGCCCGCCGGATTCCGCCATGCGCTCTTCGGGCGAGAGGTAGAAAAACCTCCCGTTTCGCGCCACCATCTCAAACAGCGCTTTGCTCTCAAGCATGTCCGCGGTCTCCAGCCACACCTCGGTTTCGCCCATGCAGGCCTGCAGGTGCATGCCCGCGGGAACCTTTTCTCCGGTGTAGACGAGATGCCCGCTTAGCGCGTCGAAGCCGAATTCGGGCCCCGAGGTGAGCCCCAGCGGGGTATTTGCAATATCGTTCAGCCCGTTTTCTATCATTTGCCGCCATTTGGGGTCGAGCGTGCGCTCGTAGGCGGTCATCCAGTCCGAAACCAGCGCCGCCCAGTCGGGGCCGCTGCGCAGGTGCACCTTGCCGTCCTCACGGACGAACCAGGGCATGGCCGAGAGCGATTCGGCAGCGCCGAGGCTGTCTTCCATGCAGTCGCCTATGCGCCTGTCGCCGGTGAGATAGTAAAGCGGCCTGTGGTGACCTGCCATAGACACACGCGGCTCCTTGCAGGGGCAGCCCCAGTGGCGCACGTTGTGGCGCGAGCCCAGACCGCGCATATAGCCGAAATGGTACATGTCCACGTCCGCCGTGTGGCGACTGAGCGCATCCGCCAGGCGGAATACGCGCTCGCTGCCCGTGCGCAAGAACTGCAGCCACAGCCAGTACGTGGGCGTAAGCTCGGTATTGTCCCAAGCGTAGCCGCCCACGTCGAAGCGCCACATGTGGCGGGCAGCCTCGTAGGTGTGCATAAAGTCGCCGTAGTTGAACAGGCCGTACCAGCTGCGCGCTTCGACCTCAGCTTCATAGAAGGCGACGGCCTTCTCGGCCTGCTCCTCGCCCCAGCGCTGCACCTCGTCCTCGCGGGAGGGCAGGCTCCAAAAGCCGAACGCCCTGTGCTCATGATAGTACCCGGGAGAAGCGACATATACAGCGGGGTGCCGCACGGCGTTTGAGCGCTGTTTCAGATCTTCATCAGCGGTGTAGCCCTTGAGGGCACAGACCGATGCTCTGCAGGTGACGGATATGCCGTTCGGGTCGGGGCGTGAATAGTCGAAGCCCTCGTAGTTTCCCATGGGGTAGCTGCGCTTGTCGTAATGCCTGAAGTCGAAGGGCTCCGCCATGGGGGAATAGAACCACGCCGTGAACGCGCTGCGTTCGCTGCCGAGAGCTTCGGCCTCCAGACCCGCCGGATGCTTCTCCCAGAATTCGCGCATGGCGATTACTATCGTGCCTTCCGTGTCGCTTGCGGCCATGCAGCCGGGCGCGCGTCCGCCGTGCACGGCATCAATGAAGCAGCCGTCCTCCCAGGCCTTTTTGCGTATGCTGAAATGCTTGGCCGAATCCTGCGTCAGGCAGAAGCGCTCCCAGACGGGCAGATCCGCGGCTGCCTCATCGAGCGCGTCGCTTGCCTCCACGGTTTCGCCTCGGCACTGCGCCGCCAGCAGGGCGGGCTCGAGGCGCTTTCGCCAGTGAAACAGCTGGGTCGGGTTGTCGTGATAGACCGCGCCATCGGTCAGGAAGCGGATATGGCGCTGATAGCTCCTGCCCTTAAGCGCCGCTTCAAACTTAAGCCCCCAACCGGCGAGCCTGTCCTTTGAGTAATTGCCCTTAAAGAAAAATGTGTCGTCGAATACGATTTCTCCCGTCAGGCGCACGCTCATGCGTATGCGGAAGGGCATCTTCTCTTCGCCGTTTTCTTTATGCACGCCGTCAAAGCGGAACACGGCTTCGAGCGGCCCCTGAGCTTCTATGCTGCGCTCGCGGATTTCGGCGGGCAGGGAAATATATCGCCGTGTGAGAGCACCGTCTTCATTCGTCTAGCGGCAGAGTTGCAGTACGGGTGAAACGGAGCTGAACCCGTCCTTTTCTTCATTTGTATAATCACAGGCGAGAATGCTTCCGCATTTGGGCACGCGCAGGCGCATGCGGGCGGAAGAAACCGTCCACTCGTCCGCGCTTTCCTCTACGCGAAGCCCTTTGCAAGGCGTTTCCTCTCCCGCGGCAAGCTCGCCGCCTGTGCCGAGCTCCTCGGCGGAGGCAATATGGCGGCTCCATTTCACAGAGCCGTCCGGCCAGCGCGCCGCAATCTCGCTTTGCATCGGCACGGGCTTTCCGCTTTCATTTACCAGACAAAAGCTTTCGCCCTTGACGCTGCCGCGCGGCCAGTAGCCCCCAAACACGCTCATGCCAAGCGCCGGACGGTTTTCAAGCAGATGTAATTTCATGCTGTCTCTCCTTTAAGTCATATTTCACGCTATAATTATATGCCGCCGGGCTCAAATTGGCAATGTCAAATGCTGGATTTTGCCGCGCCTTTGTGTTATACTTAGGATATAACGCAATCTGTTACGGAGGAAGAGTTATGACCGATATAAACGCACTGAACAAAGAGCTCATCTACGAAAATCCGCTCTCTTCACCTGAGGACGTCGCCGATTTTGTGCTGGAGGGCAAGGCGAACATCACTTTCCCGGAAGGAAAGCTCAGGCTTGAAAACGCCCAGAGCGCACAGCTTGGCCAGAAGGCCAATTACGTATACTGGTGCAGACGCGTGTTCCCAAGCGATATTCTGCTCGAAATCGATTTTCGCCCCTTGCGCGAGCCCGGCCTCGCCATGCTGTTCTTTGCCGCCTCGGGCACAAACGGGCGCGGCCTGTTCGATCCCGCGCTCAAGCCCCGCACCGGCGAGTACATCCAGTACCACCACGGCGACATAAACGCGTTTCATCTGTCCTTCTTCCGCCGCAAGGAAGCGGATGAAAGGCGCTTTCATACCTGCAACCTGCGCAAAAGCTACGGCTTTCACCTCGTTGCTCAGGGCGCGGATCCCATACCAAACGTGGAGGACGCCGACGAAATGTACCGCCTGACGCTACTGAAGCGCGGCAGGGAGTTGCGCTTTTCGGTAAACGGCCTTGAGGTGCTGTATTTCAGGGACGACGGCGAAGCGTACGGCGCGCTCCTCGGGGAAGGCTGCATAGGCTTAAGACAGCTTGCGCCGATGATAGGGGAATACGCAAATCTCAAGGTCTACGCCATAAAATAGATTTCAAAGCAGCGAGAACCCGTTCACACGATAGCGTAAAAAGAGAGGTCGTTTACAGATGAAAAAGAAGCTGATTGCATATCTCGGCAGCGGCCGCCTGACAAGGGAGGACGCCGCCATGCTGACCCACGTCAATGTAGCCTTCGGCAAGCTTGAGCCTGACGGGACGATACGCGAGCAGACGCTGGCAGGTGGGGACATAGAAAAATATAAGAGCTGGAACCCGAAGCTGAAATTCATTTTGTCCCTCGTGCAGACGCAGTCAAACTCCTTCACATCGGTGTGCGCCAACAAGGCTTATATGCACAGGATGGGGGAGGAAGCCGCAAGGATAGTGACCACGACCCCATATGACGGCATCGACCTCGACTGGGAATACCCTTGCGTGCCCTCAAACGGGCAGGACACCTGCCCCGAGGACAAGTATCGCTTTACCGAGCTTATCAAAACGCTAAGAGAGCACCTCGACGCGGCGGGCAAGGGGTATCTGCTTACGATAGCCGCGGGCGCGGACCTGTATTACGCCGAGTGCACGGAGCTCGACAAGCTGGCAAAGTACCTCGACTACATAAACGTGATGACCTACGACCTGAAGTGCGGCTTCCATGCGCTGGCCGGGCATCACACTTCGCTGTATTCCTCAACAGGAGATTATTTCAGAAACAGCTGCGATCAGGCGCTTCGCCTTTTCAATGCCTACGGCGTGCCAAAGGAAAAGCTTTTGCTCGGCGCGGCCATGTATTCGAGAAAGGCCGAGGGGCTTAACGACAGAAACCACGGCCTGTTTGAAATCTGCCGCAAGCCCGTCGGCTACGGTCCGGACTATTCGGTATTGGTTAAAGAGTACATAAACAAAAACGGCTACGTGCGCTACTGGGACGATGAGGCCAAGGCGCCGTGGCTGTTTAACGGCAGCACTTTCATTTCCTATGACGATCCCGAATCCATGCGCTGCAAGGCGCGCTACGTGCTCGACCACGACTATGGCGGCGTATTTTACTGGGAGCACAAATGCGACGACACCGGCGAGCTTCTGGGCGCGCTGTACGATGTAATGAAGGAACAGCTGTGATACAGGCGTTAAACAGCGGCATGCACCACTGAATTCAAAATATGTTATTGCGAAAAATAGACATCTCGCGGCTCGGCAGACCCAATGAAAACCGCACCCCGGGTGCGATCCTCGCCAATATGCTTCTGGCCGCCGTCAGTCTGTTTGTGAACGGCTTTGGCGTGTACCTCACCATACAGGCAAACATAGGCGCGGCGCCCTGGGACATACTGAATATAGGCATATCCAGGTCCCTGCACATACTCTACGGCAGCGCATCGATAGCCGTGTCGGTAACGATACTCATAATAGACATACTGCTCAAAGAGCCCATAGGCCTTGCCATGTTCATAGACGCGGTTGTTGTGGGCAAGGCGGTGGACTTCTTTAACCTCATAGACGCCGTGCCCGCGTGTACCTCCCCTTGGAGCGGCATACCGCTTATGCTCGCGGGCCTCGTGATACTGGCCTACACCCAGTTCACCTACATGAAGGCGGCACTAGGCTGCGGTCCAAGGGACACGCTGCTCGTGGGGCTGGCAAAGCGCGTAAGGAAGGTGCCAATTGGCCTGGTCAGCATAGCTCTTTTGAGCTTTGCCACCCTCAGCGGCTGGCTGCTGGGCGGCCCCGCAGGCATAGGCACGCTGATTTGCGCTTTTGCAACCGGTCCCATAATGCAGCTGGCCTTCAAATCCGTGCGCTTCGACGCCACGCAGGTCGGGCATCAGCAGCTAATCGAGTCTATGAGAGTGATTTTCCGAAAGCAGCCCAGGCAATGAAGTGGGAATGACTGATATTACTCAGAGGACATATACAGGCGCCGATCCCGGGGGCACCAAGCTCATGCCCGGAGAGACGGCGTCTGCCCGTGTGTGAAGCGCCGCCAGGAGCTTAAACTTACCTGCCTGCATAAACGAATTCTTAATTCTTGCAATTAAATCTTTACTTGACCCGAGGCGGTTGATATTATATAATCCTTCCTGTCGCAGACGAGGAATGAGAGGAGTCATTCCGGGTAAAAGACAGACCCGTTCCTGTATGGAAAGAAGGCCGAACGGACAGCCGGGGTCGAATGCCGATGCGGGGTATAAACTCGCACGCAGCTTTCGCTGTATTATTGATTGAGTTAAAAGCTCAGTTTCACTGCGCCAAAGCGCACATTCGGGTGAAATGGTCAATAAGAGTAGTAAAAGTAAGTTTTTTACTGTATAGACTCTGACAACCTATCCTTGTCTCAGACTATGTAAATAGCCTACGAGAGTGATGTGCGCCCCGCACATCACCTTTTTATTTGCCCGAAAGGTCTGCGGCAATAAAAACGGAGGAAGAAAACCATGAAAAGAATCGCAGCTCTCATCCTTGGCATTATGATGCTTCTCACCTGCGCGGTTGCAGAAGGCAACTATACCGACGAAATGAAGATCCCCTACGGCGTGGATCTCAGCCCCGACGACGGCTCCGACAGCGTGGAGCGCGAGGGCGATCACGTGGACAGCCCCTACTTCAGCCGCCTCGACTTCTACAACATGGAATCCAACGACACCCTGACGATCCTGCATAACTTCAAGACCCTCCAGCAGACCAGCGAATGGAGCTGCGGCGTGGCCAGCAGCCTCATGGTGCTCTCCTGGTACGACAGACTCGGCGAATTCAACGAGCAGACCCTGGCCGCGCTGCGCCCTCAGGGCGATAAGCCCAGCGCCACCAGCCTCAGCGAAATGATTGCCATATTCGAGGGCGTGGGCGGCTTCGAGCTCTACAGCGCCTACGACGCGGGCGAGGAAGTGTACGACATATTCACCTTCGACTTCATTCAGGAGACGCTCGCCAGCGGCAATCCCATAATGATCGGCTGGAACGACTGGGGCGGACACTGGCAGGTGATCATCGGCTACGACAACATGGGCACTGAGACCACTCAGGACGACGTGATCATCGTCGCCGATCCCTACGACACCACCGACCACAATCAGGACGGCTACGGCGTGTACGGCGCCGAGCGCTTCCTGTACAACTTCACCTTCTATAACTTCTTTGAGGGCGACGAGCTCAACGACATGTGCTTCCTCGTGGCAATGCCCAAATAAGCACCAAAGCGCATGCAACAAACCGGAGGGGATTTCCCTCCGGTTTGCTTTTACTGCCTGCCGCCGTTTTAGGCGTCGGCGCCCGCATCAATAATCGATCTCAAGCCCCTGATACAATTCAACCTTAGGAATGGTGAATGAAACTCGGCCTTCGCCTTGGTCGAAGGGCAGACCTTCACCGCTTGGGATCAGGCGAACCTGCTTTACGGGTTCGGCAATATCGCATATAACGTTTACACCGTGAAGAGGGACGATATCTTCTATCACAGAGGTGTTGCCTCTTTGAATGGGGCTTGCGTAAGCGGCATGGAAGACGTAGCGGCTGAACTCCGCCTGACGGGTCAGACGCGTTCTGCCTGCCGAGGGCAGGTCTGCCGTGTACCTCGGGCGATACACCAGCCTCAATGCTTTTATTACCGCCTCGCGGAACAGCTGCGCGCCCCTCTGCTTGTACAGGCGGCACAAGGGATGGGCGAGATAGACCACATTGCCGGTTTTGACACATGCGGGATAGGGCGAGGGCTCGTCCTTATACGGGGTGTTCATGTGCGAACAGTAGGCCGCGTATGTGCGGTCAAAGTACGGCTCATACACCTGTGCGAGGCATTTGCCGGACGTGACCCTCGTCCTAACGGCGGCTTCATAGCACAAAAACGGCGCGTTCGCATAGGGCAGGCGCATTTCTTCACCGGGGCAGAAGTAATCAAACGAGTATTCGCTTTTCCCGAGATATTCGATGCCCGCGTCTATCTTGAAGCGCCCGTCCTCAAGTGCGCTCTCGCCTGTCAGAAGCACCGAGCCCCCGCGGGCTATGAAAGCGTTGATGCGTCCGGCTTCAGCGTCCGAAAGGCGAACGCAGTCGGGCAGTATCAGCGCCTTGTAGCTGCCAAGCTCGTCGCCGGGCAGCACTACGTCAAAATCGATGTGGCTCTCAAGCAGCATGGCGTGCAGTCCCTCATCGGAAGCGCCTGAGCCGGAGAGGTATACGCCCAAAGTCGCCGTGGAGCAGGCAGGGTATGCCCACGGCTCTATCTTTTCGAGCGCCCTGTACGCATGGCCAATTATTTTATACGTCTCCATGTCCATGATCGCGCAGGGCCTCATCTGATCGCCGACGGAACACTTTGCGCCGTACATGGCCATCATAAGCACCTCGTACTTCAGCGCGTCCGGGTTTTTATAGCCGCCGAATTCGCCCCAGCTGGTATGAAATTTGCCCGTCATGCCGAGGTATTCCTTGCCGTAGCGGCTCATCACGGCGGCCCTTGCGGGCATTTTGTTGTAACCGCCCCACGCGGTAGGCAGATCCTCCATCTCGTAATGCGTCTGACCGGCGTGATATTCCGGGCGGTATATCTCCGCGCCGCCGCTGTTAAAGAAAATCGTTGCCTCCGGATGCTTCTTATGCAATATGTCCGTGCAGTTCTTCATGAACCTGAGGTGGTTCATCCTGTAGTACGCCCGTGCGTCCTCAGGCTTTTTGGGGTCGAGCCCTGCCTCGCGCATACCCTTAAGACAATTGGGACAATAGCAGGTATCCCTCAGGTAAACGATGTCGTAAAACAGGCCGTCCACCCTTTTGTAGCGGTTCACAATCTCGTTCGTCAGCTCATATATGCTTTGTGCGTATTCGCCGCTCAGACACAGATTTGCCCACGAGCAGTTGGGACGGGGAGCGTCGGGGGCGGCGCCCGGGTCAATGTTCGTAAGGCATTTGCTGCCGTTTTCGTCGACCATCAGCCATTCGGGGTGGTTTTCGGCGTCGAGCGCCGACCAGCCCGCCGTTATGTATACTGGCGCGTCCACGCCTATCTCGTGCGCCGCGTCGAGCATCGCGCCCGTCAGGTCGAAGCCCGGCTCCATAGTGGGGTGCTGTTTACCGACTTTGGTCGGGAAATAGCACAGACCATGGTGGCACTTGGCAAAAACGGTGATGGAGTTCACGTTGCCCTCGATGAGCGCGGCCTGAAACTGCTTTTTGTCAAAGCGGGAGCCCACGCCGGGTATCAGCGGGGAAGTGTGAAAGTCAAGGTGTACCTGCCTGAACGGAAGCTTTCGCAAAGTATATCCCTCCTTATGCCGCGCGCAGCGGGGCGCTCGCATTCGCTGTCTCAATGATTGCCGCAGTCAAAAGCTTTGCAGCTGTTTGGTATTATAACAGAAATAGATATTGCCTTCAACCATTCGCACGCTATTAGCGCGATTTTTCGGCCGGGATGATATGGCGCGCCAATAATAACAAATCGGGCGTTTTGGTGAACACACGCCTTTACCGCTTGACAGCAGGGCGCGGCAGGCGTATTATGGTAATGACATGCCGGGCATGTATTGATGCGACTTTACCTGACGGGGCGGAGGAACAAAATGATACTGTATCATACGGGCGATCGGGAAATCATTAATCCCGACATACATCACGGCAGAAAAAACGCCGATTTCGGCTGGGGCTTCTACCTTACTCCGGACAGGGACTTTACCTATCGCTGGGCAAGACAAAACGCCGTGGTTAATCAGTACGAGCTGGACGAACGGGGACTGAGGGTTCAGTTTTTTACGCGCAGCGACGAATGGTTTCAATACATATACAATAACCGCAGAGGCCGGGACAGTCTGGCAGCGGACGTAGTAATAGGCCCCATCGCCAACGATACGATATTCGACACCGTAGGCATAATAACCAGCGGATATCTTAAAAGCGAGGACGCGCTTAAGCTGCTCATGATAGGCCCCATATATACGCAGGTCGCCATAAAGACGGAAAAGGCGGCAAGTCAGCTGCGCTTTATCGCTTCGGAAAAAATCGAGCGCATCGCCGATGAACAGCTAAGACGCGAGCAGGACGCCTATTGGCAGGCCTTTGCCAAAGAGGTCGACAATATCATGAAAGACGAAAATGCGGCTGCTCCATGCGGCATAAACGACAATTGACAGGGAGAGTATCGTTATGAAAAATATTATCGTGGTAACCGGCGCTTCCTCGGGAATGGGGAAGGAGTTTTTGCTCCGCATAGTCGAAAAAGAGAAAAACATCGACGAAATCTGGGCGATAGCAAGAAGAGAGGACAGGCTGAACGAGCTTAAAGACAAGGTAAGCGTAAAAATAATCCCTCTGGCTCTGGATTTAAGCAAGGAGACAGATTTGAGCGAGTACAAAGAAAAGCTCGCCCGGGAAAACCCAAATATAGCAATACTTGCAAACTGCGCGGGCTTTGGAGTCTTTGATCACAGCGAAAACATAGCTTCTCCTGTCAAGCTCAACATGATTGACCTGAACGTCAAGGCCCCGGTTGCGATGATAGACTACAGCCTGCCCTACATGAAGCAGGGCGCGAAGATAATGAACATCGCCTCGTGCGCCGCCTTCCAGCCCATACCATACATAAACGATTACGCCGCTACGAAGGCCTTTCTGCTGTCATATTCGCGCGCGCTGAACAGGGAATTGAAATACAGGGGCATCCACGTTCTGGCCGTGGCGCCGTACTGGACAAAGACGGAGTTTTTCGACAGGGCGATAGACGACAATAAGACAAAGGTCGTAATAAACTACGCCGCGATGTATGACCCCGCCGACGTAATGAAGCTCGCCATCAAGGACCTGTACAAAAACAAGGACGTTTCGATATACGGGTTTGTGAACAGGGTACAGGGGCTTCTCACAAAGCTCTTCCCTCATTCCTTTGTGATGAAGGTGTGGATGCGGCAGCAGAAGCTGAACGGCACGCCCGCAATAAGAAGCTGACTGGATAATAATCTTAAACCTGGGTGAAACCGATGAAATCAATTTACTATAATGCCGGGGTCTACACGGGGGATGAAAACCTGAGTCAGGCCTTTATGGTAGAGGACGGCGTCTTTAAACAAGTCGGCACAAATGACGATATACTCGCCCTTGCCGGCATTGACACCGCCGTATATGACCTCGAGGGGCGCTTCGTCTGTCCCGGATTCAACGATTACCACATGCACCTGTTGGGGCTTGGTCAATCGCTCAAAGCCGCGCAGCTGTCGCTTCACACGGGCAGCCTTGCAGATATGCTCGACTATCTGCGCCGCTTTACCTTGGAGCATCCGCCGCTTGAAGGCAGGTGGCTGAGAGGTCGCGGCTGGAATCAGGACTATTTTTCGGACACAAACCGAATGCCGAACCGCTATGATCTCGACGCGATTTCCGCTGATTACCCTATAATGATCACGCGCGCCTGCGGGCACTGCTGCGTGGTCAATTCAAAGGCGCTTGAAATCTCCGGCATAAGCGCGCAGACGCCCTCTCCGGATGGCGGCAGGATAGGCATTGAAAACGGTGAAGCGGACGGCAGACTGTACGACAACGCAATAGAGCTTTTGAATCCGTTTATTCCCGTGCCGGATAAAGATGAGCTGAAGGATATAATGCGCCTTGGCTGCAGGGTGCTCAACTCCTGCGGCGTAACGAGCGTGCAGAGCGACGATTACTCCACGTTCCGCGCGGTGCCGTATGAGGCGATAAATGCCGCCTTCCGCGAGCTTGTTCAAAGCGGCGAGATGACTGTGCGCGTATATGAGCAGGCAAATTTCGCTTCGCTAAGTGAACTGCAATCATTTATAGACGCGGGCAATTGCACCGACGCGGGCGACGCCCGTTTTTGCATAGGGCCGCTCAAGCTGCTGGGCGACGGGTCTCTGGGCAGCCGCACCGCGCACCTGTCGAGGCCTTACGCCGATCAGCCGGACAAGTGCGGCTTCTCGCTTTTCAGCCCGGAACAGATGAAGGCGCTCATTAGTCTCGCCAACGCGCACGGCATGCAGGTCGCGGTTCACGCGATAGGGGATGCCTGCCTTGATAGCGTGCTCAATGCGATAGAGGCGGCCCTTTCGGAGCATCCGCGTCCTGACCACCGCCACGGCATAGTGCATTGCCAGATTACCCGGCCGGATCAGCTTGAGCGCATAAGCAGGCTCAAGCTGCACGTCTACGCCCAGTCTGTCTTTCTCGATTACGACAACCATATCGTAGAGAGCCGCGTCGGCAAGGAGCGCGCCGCAAGCAGCTACAGCTGGAAGACGCTTATGAATAACGGCGTTTCGGTCACAAACGGCTCCGATTCTCCGGTGGAGCTGCCGGACGTGATGCGCGGCATCGAGTGCGCGGTTACGCGCACCTCTATTGACGGAACCGGTCCGTACCTGCCAAATGAGGCCTTCAGCGTGAAGGAGGCGCTCGACAGCTACACCATACGCGGCGCTGAAGCGAGCTTTGAGGAAAACCGCAAGGGACGCATCGCTCCGGGATACATAGCGGATTTCACCGTGCTTGAGCGAAATCCGTTTACAGCGGATAATAAGGAGCTTCACACAATCGCGGTACATTCAACCTATCTTGATGGCAGGCGCGTGTGGGGTTAGAGGAGTGCTTTTATCAAGACTGCCCCACTAAAAAAGGGAATCCGCGTTTGCACCCGAAGCGAAGCGGGTTACGGGAGGAGATTAAGTATGTATAAAAGAGTTGTCTGTTGCGCAATCTGTCTGATTGCGCTGTCGCTGTGCACCGCGCTGCCGCTTTCGGCTGAATCAGCCGCGCGCGTCAGCTATCTGGGGCCGGCGGGTACATACACCGAGGAGGCAGCGCAGTTTTTCTTCAGTAACGGCGAAACGCTCAAGCCCAAGGCGACGGTGAACGATGCCATAGCGGATCTCATGTCGGGCGAAGCCGATTACGCCGTGATTCCGCAGGAAAACACCGTGGGCGGCGCGGTGGTAAACTATATAGACGCGCTGATAGGCGCCGAAAACACATTTGTGGTGGGCGAAGTGGTTCTGCCGATAAGCCAGACGCTCATGGGCGTGCAGGGCGCGACGCTTAACGACATTCAAACCGTTTGCTCCCACGCTCAGGGGCTGACGCAGAGCGCCGCGTGGCGAAGCGAAAACCTGCCAAACGCCGTCGCGCTTGAGATGGCCTCTACCGCCGCTGCGGCAGGCTACGTGGCCGAGACGGGAGACAAATCCATCGCCGCCGTCGCCGCGCCGAGGGCGGCCGAGCTCTACGGCCTTGTGGTGCTGGCCGAGAACGTGCAGATTACCGACGCCAACAAGACCCGCTTTTACGTGCTGTCGCTTGCGTG
>JAFPYA010000340.1 GCA_017412445.1 Clostridia bacterium | reverse complement strand
GAATACGCTGCCGCCGCGCTGCGCCATGCCTATTGTCTCGGCGGTGCGAATGCTTAGGCCCGCGTTCATCGCGCAGGCGGCAATCAGCCTCGAGGCGAGTATGGTGCCCTGCCCGCCCACGCCGGACAGCACGATGCTTTTGCCGGTAAAGCCTCGAACGGGAGATACGTCTGCGCTCTCGTGACGGCTGAAGCCGCTGTGACCGACCTTGGAGGTCTTGAAGTCCGCGGCCTTAAGCTTCCTTGAGCCGCCGCCGCTTATCGCGTGCACGGGGCAGACCTGCTCGCACAGCGTGCAGCCGGTACACTGCGCGGCGTCCACCTGCGCCTTGCCGTCCTTCCAGGTCAGCGCGGGGCAGCCCAGCTCGCGTATGCAGCGCTTGCAGGAGATGCACTTGTCCCTGTCCACCTGCGCCTTGGGCGCGGCGGGCTTGAACTTGACTATGCAGGGGTAGCGGAATATTATGGCCTTTAAGCCCTTTTCCTCGGCGGTTTCTCGTATCGCCTTTACGGAGGCGTCCAGATCAAGTGGGTTCAGCGTTTTTACGGTGCTTACGCCTATGCCCCTTAACACCGCCTCCATGTCCACCTTTTCGCTTATTTCGCCCATCATCGTAAGCCCCGTGCCGGGGTGCGGCTGGTGGCCGGTCATGGCGGTGGTGGAGTTGTCAAGTATCACAAGCGTCATGTTCGCGCCGTTGTAATAGCCGTTAACCGCCCCCGTGATGCCAGAGGCGAAGAACGTGGAGTCGCCCACAAACGCGAAGGCGTAGGTGTCCGGCTCGATGCGGGTTACGCCCTGTGCTATGTTTATGCCCGCGCCCATGCACAGACAGGTGTCGCACATGTCGAGGGGCTGCGCGTTGCCGAGCGTGTAGCAGCCTATGTCGCCGCAGTAGATCGTCTTTTTGCCCTTCATGGCCTGCTTGACCGCGTAGAACGAGGCGCGGTGCGGGCAGCCCGCGCACAGCACAGGCGGGCGCACGGGCAGCGGCGGCAGGGCAAGGGGCGCGCTTTGGGTCGTTTCCTCGCCCAAAAAGTTCTTTACGGTATTGTGTATTTCGCCTATCGTGTTTTCGCCCGCGCGCTTTACGGTGCCGTCGCGCTTGCCAAGCAGCCTGATGCTTATGCCGCGCCTGCCCGCGATTTCGCTAAGCGCCCGCTCTATGACCGGGTCGAGCTCCTCGATAACGAGTATCTCGCTCAGCCCCTCCATAAACGCCACGGCCTTTTCCTCAGGGAAGGGGAAGGGCGTTGAGACCTTCATAAGGCGCGGATGCCCGCTCTCGTCAAAGCAGTCCATGAGCATCGCCCAGCTTATGCCCTGAGCGATTATGCCCTTGTCGCTTCCTGCGTATTTGCCGCATTCGGGCAAAAGCTCGTTCAGCCTGTACGCGGACAATTCCGCGGTCATATCCAGGTTTCTTTGCTCTATCAGGCCGTGGTTCTTAAGCGACAGCCTCGGAAAGATGACCCATTTTTTGCTGTCCTTTATAAAGCCCTCGGCGGGGTGAGCCTCGTATTCATGTGGTTCCTTAATCATCACGTCGGCGTAGGCGTGGTCTATGCGCGTAGTGGGGCGCATAATTACGGGCGTATGGTATTTTTCGCTCAAATCGAACGCGTCCGCCATCATGGAGTAGGCCTCCCCGACGCTCGAGGGGTCGAACACGGGCAGCTTGGAGTAGGCAGCGAAGGTGCGCGTGTCCTGCTCTGTCTGGCTGGAGATGGGGCCGGGGTCGTCCGCTACCAGCACCACCATGCCGCCCTTTACGCCTATGTAGCTCAGGCTCATCAGCGGGTCGCTGGCCACATTAAGGCCCACCTGCTTCATTGTCACCAGCGTCCTTGCGCCGGCGTATGCCGCGCCCGCCGCGTTTTCCAGCGCTGCCTTTTCGTTTACGGACCACTCGACGTACACGTCGTCGCCCCTCAGCCGCGCCACGGTCTCAAGCACCTCGGTGGAGGGCGTGCCGGGATAACCGCACACCAGCCTCACTCCGGCTGCCAGCGCGCCAAGCGCCATGGCCTCGTTGCCCATCAAAAATTCTTTTCGCATAAAAAGCCCTTCTGTTGTTATAGGCAGCCCCGCTTTTGCAGCCGGACGCCGCTCAAAATTCATTTACCGCGTTTATTATAGCGCGTGTCCGCATAAAAATCAATAACAGCAAGAAGTTTCCACCAAATTAATAAATCCATTCGGTTTTATGAGCGTAATCAGAGTGGGGGAGGACGAATTCATTAGGGCCGACTTTTGCAAAAGCATTTAGTTTCCGCGTTCTACCGCCCTTTGTCGCATTTTAAGCATAAATAAACAATAAAGTTAGCCTGAAATCACTATTTTGATTACAATTCGCGTGTATAATGGGCGCGTAAATCTATGAGAGGTATATTTGGCTATGCATGGAACCATGTCGCGTATATTGGGGATGTACAAGCCCTACAGGCGCACCATTTTCTTTGCTCTGGCGCTGGACGTTGTGTGCATAATCACGCGTCTCATAGTGCCCCGCCTCACCGCCACGGTGGTCAACGACGTGATCACCGCCGGCAAATACGACATACTCATCCCCCTGTGCATGGCGATACTTGGGCTCACCATGGTGCGCAGCATCAGCAATTACGTGCGCGCGATGAGCTTTCAGAGGGTATCCCAGAACATCGCCTACGACCTGCGCACGGGCCTCTACGACCATCTGCAGGGCATGCCGTGGGAATTCTACGACAAGAACCGTGTGGGCGAGATCATGAGCCGCATGACCGGCGACATGAACAACGTCAGAAACTTTCTGTGCAACACTACCTTCTCGATTTTTACAAACCTGCTGTGCTTCGTGGGCAGCTTCGTATTTATGATGTTCATGAGCTGGCAGGTCACGCTGATGGTGCTCGTGATGGCGCCCGTCATCGCGGCTGTCGCGTGGAAATTCAACAGGCACATCCGCCCCATATTCCGCGAGGTGCGCGAGCAGAACGCCGTGCTCAACACCCGCACACAGGAGGACCTGACCGGCATGCACGTGGTCAAGGCCTTCGCTCGCGAGGACTATGAGGAAAAGCGCTTCAACGCCGAAAACGACAAGCTCTTAAAGCACAACCTGCACGCCTCCTTCACGTGGAGCAACTACATG
>JAFPYA010000339.1 GCA_017412445.1 Clostridia bacterium | reverse complement strand
GCACGAATTCATAGATGCTATATTCGGTTGACAATAAGGAGGAATCAGCATGAAACTCAGCGTATTTGCGGTATTGCTTCAGGACCAACCCTTCGACAAGGCGTGTGAATATCTGGCTTCTCTGGGCGTGCAGGCCGTGGAAATCGGCTGCGGCGGCTTCCCCGGCAAGGCGCACTGCGACGCAAAGGATTTTCTTGAGCACCCCGAAAAGATAGCTCAGATGCAGGCTACGCTCGAGAAGTACCACCTCGAGATCTCCGCGCTCTCCACCCACGGCAACGCTGTGCATCCGGTCAAGGAGATCGCCCGTCAGTTCCACGAGGACTTTGAAAACGCGGTGCTGCTTGCCGAAAAGCTGGGCGTGGACACGGTGGTCACCTTCTCGGGCTGCCCCGGCGGCTGCCCCGAGGACAAGACGCCCAACTGGGTCACCTGCCCCTGGCCGGACGACTTCACCAACATCGTCAACTACCAGTGGAACGAGGTGCTGATTCCCTACTGGAAGAAGGAGGTCGAATTTGTGCGCAGGCACAACGTAAAGAAGATCGCCTTCGAGATGCACCCCGGCTTCTGCGTGTACAATCCCGAAACCATGATGAAGCTCAGAAACGCGGTCGGCCCCGAAATAGGCGCGAACTTCGATCCCAGCCACCTGTTCTGGCAGGGCATCGACCCGGTTGCCGCGATAAGGTATCTGGGCGACGCGATATTCTATTTCCACGCGAAGGATACCAAGATCGACGAGCTCAACACCGCCGTTAACGGCGTGCTCGACACGAAGCATTACGGCGACGAGATTCACCGCTCCTGGATTTTCAGAACCGTGGGATACGGTCACGACGCTTCGGTCTGGAAGGACATGATGAGCGCACTCAGGATGGTCGGTTACGACGGCATGATTTCCATAGAGCACGAGGACAGCCTTATGAGCGTGCCCGAGGGCCTCACCAAGGCGATTAAGCTGCTCAAGGAAACCATGATGTTTGATACTACCGGCGGCATGTGGTGGGCATAATGGCGGACATAAACGCTCTTTTATATAAAAAACGCTTCGGCAGGGAGCTGACCGACGGTGAAATACGTGACTTTGTGCGCGGCGTGACCGACGGCAGCTTTGCCGATTATCAGATAAGCGCGATGCTCATGGCGATCGCCATAAACGGCATGAGCGACCGCGAGACCGTGACGCTGACCATGGAGATGGCAAGGTCAGGCGACATGCTCGATTTGAGCGGAATCACGGGAATAAAGGCTGACAAGCACTCTACCGGCGGCGTGGGCGACACCACGAGCCTCGTGCTGGCGCCCCTTGTCGCCTGCTGCGGTGTAAAGATAGCCAAGATGAGCGGGCGCGGGCTGGGCTTCACGGGCGGCACGCTCGACAAGCTCGAGGCCATACCGGGGTTATCCGTCTCGATGAGCGACGAGGAGTTCGCGCGCACAGTGGAAAACAGCGGCATAGCCATAATAGGCCAGACTGCGACACTTGCGCCCTGCGACAAGGTCTTGTACAGCCTGAGGGACGTGACCGCCACCGTGGACGTGGAACCGCTTATCGTCTCCTCGATACTCAGCAAAAAGCTGGCGGCAGGCGCGGACGTGATAGTGCTGGACGTAAAAACCGGCAGCGGCGCTATGATGAAGACGCCAGAGGCCGCCTTGAGGCTCGCAAAGGCCATGGTCACTATAGGCAACAGGACGGGCCGCAGATTCGCCGCGCTGATTACAGACATGAACCAGCCCCTTGGCAGATACGTGGGTAACGCGCTCGAGGTCGAGGAGGCTCTGGACATACTTGCGGGCAGGACGCAGGGTGAGCTCAAAACCGTGGCGCTGGAATTGGGTGCCAGGATACTGCTTATGGCGGGCACGGTCAATTCCACCGCCGAGGGCGTAGAGCTGCTTGAAAGCAAGATCACAAGCGGCGAAGGGCTCAAAAAGTTTGCGGAATTGATAAAGAATCAGGGCGGCAACCCCGACGTGGCTTACGATACCTCGCTTCTGCCCAAGGCCGAAACGCTTATCGAGGTTCCTGCGCCGGGAAGCGGCTGGCTCAAGAGCGTGTCAACCGACCTCGTGGGCTACGCGGCCAAGGCTCTGGGCGCGGGCAGGGAAAAGAAGGAAGACATAATCGACCCCGCCGTGGGCCTTATAGTCAACAAGCGCATTGGCGACAGGGTGAACGCTGGCGACAGCCTCGTGACCTTGCACACAGGCAAAATCAGCGACGTGGAAACCGCGAAAAGGCAGATACTGGAGGCCTTCGTGCTTTCGGACGAGCCTGCCCAGAAGCCTCAGCTCATATACGGTGAGGTGGAATGACATTTAAGCGGCGTTTGGCGGGTGCGTTTACGGGGGCGGCAGTGCTGTACCTCGTAAGGGTGCTTGCGCTGTACATACTCGCACGCGGCTTTGCCCAGATAAACCTGAACGAAAGCACCTACGCTTATGCACCCGCATGGCTCAGGGTCGTGGCCGACAATGCGGGCGACATTGCGAGCATTTTCGGCTTTACAACGGCCTCCTGCGTGCTTGTGCTGATACAAAACAGCGGCAGAGCGTTTAAGGCGGAGCTTTGGTTTACAGCGGCGCTGCCGGTATTTGCGGGCGCGGGCTTCGGGCTTGTAAAGCTTTTAGAGGCCTTCGACGCCGTGCGAACGCTGCCGTTTCTTACCCACGGCAGCGCGTTCGAGTGGCTGAAATGGCTGCTCATGTACCTGTTTTTGGCGCTGGAAATACGGGGCACACTCACGGGACTCAAGCCCAGTTGGTGGCTTTACGCCCTTTCCGCCGCGCTTGAGGCGCTGTTTGCGTTTGTCGCATACGGCGAATTTCAGCCGCTGCTCATGATAAACGCGTTTCTGTGCGGCTGGCTGGCACTCGCGGTCTTTTACCGGCGCGGCACGGTCGTTGTCGAGGTGCTCTCGTGCTTCGGCTACACGGCGGGGCACAGGCTTTTGGCAAGCTACCCCGATCACGGGGCGTTTTATATGAACGGCAATCCAATAAGCGGCGGCGCGGCGGGGCTCAACGGGAGCCTGCTTACGAGCGCGATTTTAGTTGCGCTGACAGCCGCGCTTTCGGTTTTTTATGCTCAAAGGAGACACAGATGAACAAAAAGCTACTTTTCATCGTAAACCCACGCGCGGGTCAGATGAAGGCGGAAAAGCAGTTGGGCGGAATACTGGAGATATTCTGCGGCGCAGGCTATTTGCCCACGGTCTTCATGACAGAGTACTCGGGCCACGCGGTGGAGGCCGCGGCAAGCTGCGGCGCGGATTACGACCTCGTAGTCTGCGCGGGCGGCGACGGCACACTGAACGAAACCATAACGGGCCTCCTCAACGCGGGTCTGCGTGTGCCCATAGCCTACCTGCCCTGCGGCACCACGAACGATCTGGGCACCACGCTGGGGCTCAGCCGCGATATATTCGAGGCGGCGCATACGGCGGTGGGCGAGTATTCGCGCGAGCTCGACATAGGCCGCTTCAATTACAGAAACTTCGTGTACACCGCCTCTTTCGGCGCGTTTACCAAGGCCTCATACACCACGCCTCAGGCGATGAAGAACGCGCTGGGTCATCTGGCGTACGTGCTCGAGGGCGCAAAGGAGGTCTGGTCGCTCAAGGCCGTGAACGCGCGCATAAAGACCGACGCGGGCGACTTTGAGGGCGAATATCTGTTCGGCTCGATCACAAACTCCACCTCGCTTGCGGGCATACTCACCATAGACAAAAGCACCGTCAAGCTCGACGACGGACTGTTTGAGATGATGCTCGTTGAAAAGCCGGCAAACGCGCTGGAATACAGCAAGCTCTTGAATCAGGTGCTCGCCAAGCGCTTTGACGATAAGCTTAAGCTCTACAAGGTCAGCCGCGTGGAGATAGAAACCGACGAAGACCTCGACTGGACGCTCGACGGCGAGCAGGCCGTGGGCAAGAGGCGCTTCGTGATACAGAACCTGAACAGGGCGGTCACGATAAAGGTGCCGATCGAAGCCGTACAAGGCGATATTGCTCAGTATGACAAATAATCAGCACGGTGCACTGCCGGGCAAGAACAAGCTTGCTGCGGCCAAACCCCGCCCTGCCGTAAAAAAGGCGGCCTCATCGCGCAAGGCGCTAAGAGGCGGCATGCTTCGCATGACCGCAATAAGCGTCTGTGTACAGCTCGTCCTTGTCGGATTGGCGCTGGTGGTGTACGCCTTATTCCATCACGTGCTGCCGCGCGATTTGCAAAGTGAAAACGTGGTGATAGGCCGTCCGACCGCTTTGGCGACTTCCGTCGCCGTCACGGATACGGGCGTGCCCGCGTTAACCGGTAATG
Organism: Clostridia bacterium; assembly: GCA_017412445.1. Classification (GTDB taxonomy): domain Bacteria; phylum Bacillota; class Clostridia; order Christensenellales; family Aristaeellaceae; genus RUG14130. Next base: position 4,647 of record JAFPYA010000339.1, on the reverse strand, counting down.
CATCTCCCGCTTCAGCCGAGACACCTGCGCCCAGGGACACTTCACAGGCGAACGTGATTCCCGAGGTGCGTGTGGGCACGGCGACCGAAAACTATACGCCGGACATGGAGGAGCGCGTGGGTTCCTTCGCGGTGAAATATGCGGACAAGTTCACTTTGGGCGAGGTCGCCTCATGGACAGAGGACGGCGTGCGCCGCTACATGAGCCCGAACCTCAACATAAGCGTAAGCGTGCACCGCGTGGACGAGGCCACATCCTCTGGCACGCATACAAGCACCGTATATGTGACCGATTTCTACATCCGCGATATCACCTGCCTGCGCTCGGCTCTGGCCAACGACCGCTTCGGTCAGGGGCAATACGAGTGGGTGAGCAGCATGGCCGAAAGAAGCGGCGCTATAGTTGCGATAAACGACGACTTTGCCGGCATGCGCAAAAACGGCGTGGTCATAAGGGACGGCCTTCTGTACCGCAAGGAGCATTCCACGTTTGACGCCTGCGCGATAAACTGGGACGGCACCATGGTAACCTACGCCAGCAAGGAATGGAAAACCGATATGCTGGTAAAAAACAACGCCTATCAGGCCTGGAGCTTTGGCCCTGAGCTGCTCGACTCAAACGGGCAGCCGCTCAAGAGCTTCAATGCCACAAACGCGGTAAAAAAGTCCAATCCCCGCACCGCCATAGGCTACTTTGAGCCGGGTCACTACTGCTTTGTGACCGTGGATGGCCGTTCGAGCGAATCGCGCGGTCTCACCTTCAGCGGCCTTGCCGCCTTCATGAGCGAGCTTGGCTGCGTGCAGGCGTACAATCTTGACGGCGGCGAAAGCACCTCCCTTTGGTGGCAGGGCGATATAATCAACGTGCCCTCGGACGGCGGCCGCAAGGTCTCGGACGCGGTTTGCCTTATAGACGGGGTGCTCCAGTAAATCAGGCGCATCCGCACAGAAAACGCACATAACAATACACAAGGAGAACGGTAAAATAATGCCCGTAAACCCTTCAGCCGCGCCCAAGGCCGCCTTAAAACCAAAAGCCGCCGCGCCTGGAGCCGGCGCGAAAAACGCAGGCGCAGCAGCACCGAAACGCGCGCCCGCCCGAAAAACGGGCATAACGCCGAGCGTGGTTCTGGACTATGCGCTCGCGGTCATGTCGATAATGTACCTAGTGTTTTATTTCATAGACCGAGTGAACACGGCAATGGAATTTATAAACAACGACATGACAAAGTGGCTGATGCTGGCAAACGCGCTGTGCGCCCTGGCGGCCGTCGCACTTTGCATGCTCAGGCCGATGAAAGCAAAATCCTACCCGGCGCTCGCGCTCTGCGGCCTCATTTCGGCCTCACTGTCGATTGGCTACATAATCATATTCATAGCGGATATATCTCAGCGCGATTCAGAGCTGTTTGACAGAAACGCGCTAAAGCTCCTGCTCGCGCTGTGGAGCGCAATCACGCTCGTATTTGCCGAGTGGCACATGTACGCATCAAGAAAGCTGAGGCTTCTGAAGCGTGTCAAAAAGACCGCCGCAAGGAAGCGCGCCTGAGAAGGCGTAAAGCTCACAGGAATTTTTAACCGTACGCAGGCACAAATAACAGCCGGAGGGCAAGACCATGGGAAGAATGGGCGACACCATACGCCAGAACAGAATAAAATACGGCATGACCGAAAAACAGCTGGCCAAAAAGACCGGCATGGCGGAGAGCGTAATAAAGGACTTTGAGGCGGGCAGGCGCATACCGTCGGACGATCAGGCGCGCCGCATACTCAAGGCCTGCGGCATAAATGAATTAATCAGCACCGAAATCGAGACCGCAAACGAGCCCGAAGTGAAGGTGAAGCCCCGCCCGCGGCCTTACATTATACCCGCCGAGCCGGAAAAGCCCGCGCCCACGGAGAAGGAGCTTGAAAGCAACGACGCATGGCTGAACGCGCTGGGCGGCGTGGTAAAGCGCGTGCCCATCATAGACGAGAAAGGGCTCGTGCTCGATCATATGCTTTTTCCGGTAATCAGCGGCAAGATAGAGGGCAGCCAGCCCGACAAGGTGCTTTTGTACCGCTGCGCGGGAAGCGACATGGGCGGCTTTGGCATTCGCGCGGGCGACCTGCTTTTGGTCGTTCCCGACAAAACGCCTGTAGACGACGCCATAATGCTGATAGATCTGGGCGGATACCGCGCGCTCAGGCGCGTTAAAAAGCTCGAGGGCTCAAAGCTGATACTCCAGTCCTTCGACCGCGAGCTTCGCATAGAGTCAAAGCTTTGGGCGGAGGTCAAATTCCTTGGCCGCTGCGTAAGGCTCATAAGGACGCTGTAAAAACGCTTTGTTTTGTGCCGCGCCTTTTATCTTTTGAGAAATTGAACATCGATTTTGAAAAAAAGTCCCCGGTACGGCAAGGTCGTACCGGGGCTTGAAACCGGAGGGAAACATATCCTTCCGGCTCTTTTATCACTCTCCCGCAAGCACAGAGCTGTTTATCGGGAATGTGAAGTAGGTGTTGGGGTAGGGCTCGTTTTTGAGCGTGAAGTGCCACCATTCCTCGCTTAAGGGCTTAAAGCCGTGCGCCAGCATCGCTTCGCGCAAAATCATGCGGTTGGCGTACTGCTCCTGAGTGATACCCTTATAATCAGGGTGGCTCAACAGGCCGAAATAGTCGAATGTGCCGCCCATGTCGACCTCCTTGCCCGTGCTCATGTCAAACAGCGTAAGGTCCACGGTGCTGCCCCGGCTGTGGCCGGAATGCTCGGCGATGTAGCCAAGAGGGAACAATACGTCCTTCTCAAATTCGGGATAGAAGTAAGGCTTCATGCGTGTGTCCTCAAAATCCAACGCCCAGCGCATGAAGTGGGTCACCGCCATTTGCGGGCGATAGGCATCGTAGATTTTGAGCCTGTAGCCCTTTTGCATCAGATCGTCACTCACTTCCTTCAGCGCCGAGGCGGCGTCCCTGGTCAGAAAGGCCAGCGGCTCCTCGTAGCCGTCGATGCGGTCGCCCACGAAGTTATATGTGCTGTAATACCTGATTTCCAGTATGGCATCGGGCACGGCTTCGGACAGCAGCACGAAATCGGAAGCGTCGTCCGAAAAAACTATGCCGCCTGCGGCAAACGCGCAAGCGGAACAGAAAACGCATATCAAGACAATCAGACTCAGAAGCTTTTTCATATTTTCCTCCATGTTTTTGAGGTATGTTCAGCGCGGAAGCCCGATTTATTGCGCCCTGGCATTTTTTGTCAATCAGGCGCGTCCTACCGGTTTTACGGAAGGGATTTTGTATCCTTCTCGTCGAAGGGGAGCTTGGCTTTTATGAGCTCGAGCATCGCGGTTTCCTTCAATTTGAGCGCGGCGCTGCCGCCGGTGTAGAGGCTCGAAAAGACCTGCTTTATTAGCGCGCTCAGCGTGCTTCTGTCCTCGGGGGGCAGGTTCTTTATGGCCTTGAGCGTCATCATGAGCTTGGCAGGGTCGGTGCGCATGTCCTTGAGGGTGTGCGGGTTGCCCGCAAAAATAAGGTCGAACACCAGATCGACGTATTCCTTGCGCTTGCCTTCGTCCAGCTGCTTGAACCAGTCCTTTTGAGACTCGCTTATCATGTCGCTGCCAAAGGTGGTAGAGCTTTCGTATATAAAGTCCTCGCCCTCAGTAAGCCAGCTGTAGGGATTATGCTGCCAGACGCTGAAGCCGTCGCTCTTTATCACGCTCACGCTCGAATCGCTGTCCATCAGCATGCCGATAACGGAGGATTCGGGTATGAAGCGCTTTATGCGGGGCTTTATGCTGAGGTAGCCCTCGCTCGAAAGCACCTGCTTTTCAAAGCCCGGCCCATCGTTTGAGTACACCTCGATTATCTGATCCTGCACCTGCTTATCGCAAAACGCCGAGGCGTATATGGCGAGGTTGCCGCCCTTTGAGTGGCCGCCCACGCGCAGAGGGCAGTTAAGCCGCCGTCCCGCGGCGTTCAAATATCTGACCGCCTCGGTCTGCGCGGGCACGGGCGTGGTGAAGGAGAGCATGAAGTCCTCCTTCCAGCCAACTATGGTTGAGTCGGTGCCGCGGAAGGACACGTAGGCAGTGCCGTCTCCAAGGAGGAAGCTGACGGCGGCAAATTGCCGCGTGTCTTCCTTTGAAAACTCGCTCACATAATCCGTGACCACGGTGCCGGCAAAGCGGGCGCTCGAAGCCACCAATTGAAACAAAAGCTCGTTTTCCTTGCTCTTTACGCCGAAATCCAGCTTGCCATGCAGCGCGCTTACGCCGCAAGGCATCGCGTTTATCGCCTTCTCGTAGTCTATATACGACATCTGCGACCAGATAAGGTTATCCACAGGGGTAAACGGCAGGGCGTCAAACTGCTTGAAGCCGTTTGCCTTTATGAAGTCCAGCATGTTGTTCGCCATGTCAAGAGTCTCCCTTCAGTTCCTTTGTTACGCGCGCGTAGAGCGTGGCGTCCATTTCGCAGACGACCCTGGTGCCGCTTTCGGTGTATTCCTCGCTTTCGACTATGCCCTTTGAGTGGATGAGGCTGAGCACGCCGCCTTTGCTGTAGGGGATGAGCAGCTCCGCCCTGTGCCTCAGGGAGGCGATTTTGCGGGCGGATCTCATTGGGGGGGCGCAAAGAGAATTGTTCATGAAATTGCACAAATATAATC
>JAFPYA010000338.1 GCA_017412445.1 Clostridia bacterium | reverse complement strand
GCCCGCCCTGTTCAGGGCAGCTATCGTCTCGTCCTGTCTTTCGCGCGCTATGCCGGAGCAGATGAATATGCCGCCGGGCTTTATGAACCTTCTGACCGGCGCGCAAATGTTTATTATCACGTCCGCGATTATGTTCGCGCTGACCAGATCGACCGGCTCATTCGCTATGTCGAGCAGATCGCCGCACACGCAGTCGATGGTGTCCGAAAAGCCGTTGATGGCCACGTTTTCTTTTGCGACCTTCACGGCCATGGGGTCTATGTCGCTGGCGAGCACGTGCTTTACGCCCATGAGCGCCGCGGTTATTGCAAGTATGCCCGTGCCGGTGCCAATGTCCATGCAGGTGCAGCCGGGCCTGGCGTACTGTTCTATCAGCCCCACGCACATGCCCGTGGTCTCGTGGGTACCCGTGCCGAAGGCCATGCCGGGGTCGATGGTGATTATTTTGTCGTCAGGCTCGGGCGAATACTCCTCCCAGCCGGGCTTTATCACTATGTGCTTTCCAAGGCGGAAGGGCTTGTAGCTCTTTTTCCAGTTTTCTGCCCAGTCCTCGTCGTCTACGCCGTCGACAAGCACCTCGAGCTTGCCCAGCTCCACGCCGGGCGCGAGCTCTTTCAAACCCGCGACCTTTTGCTTGAGCGAGGCCAGTGCGTCGCTCGCCCTTTCGTCCATGGGATAGAAGCCGGACACCTTGACGTCGTCGCCTATGCGCCGCGCGATTTCCTCGTCAATTATGTCCCACTGTCCCTCCGGACGCTGGTTGAGCGCCACGTCGTTTTTGTCTTCAATGACAGTGCCGGCGCTGCCTGCCTCTATGAGCGCCTCGCTCACCATGTCGCTTCCAAGCGTGGTGGTGAGCACGGTTACCTTCATCCAGTCCATCGTCAGCCCCCGAAAGCATCCTTGATTTTGTTTATGAAGCTGCGCTTCTTCTCGTATTCCTCGCCCGTGGTGGATTCATCGAATATGCGAAGTATTTCCTTCTGCTTGTCGGTCAGCTTCTTGGGAACCTCGACCTGAATGTTTATGTACAGGTCACCCTTGCTGTTTGAGCGTATGTAGGGTATGCCCATGCCCTTTAAGCGGAAGCGGTCGCCCGGCTGAGTGCCCTCGGGGATTTTGTACTTTACGGGCTTGTCCAGCGTGGGCACGTCTATTTCCGCGCCCAAGGCCGCCTGCACGAAGCTCACGGGGATGTCCACAAACATATCCGCGCCGTTTCTGGTGAAAAGCTTGTGGGGCTTTATGGTCACAACAAGCTGCAGATCACCCGCCGGTCCGCCGTTTTCACCCGCGTTGCCCTCGCCGTGCACTATGATTATCTTGCCGTTGTCGACGCCCGCGGGGATGTTCACGCTCCTGCGGCGCGTCGTTCTGATTTTGCCGTTGCCGCCGCACTTGCTGCACGGATCGCTTATGGTCGTGCCTCTGCCGCGACAGGCGGGACACTCCTGCCTGCGCTGCACCCTGCCAAAGGCGGTGTTGGAAATCACGGTCTCGACGCCCTGACCCTTGCAGCGGGAGCAGGTCTGGGGCTTGGTGCCCGCCTTGCAGCCCGTGCCGCCGCACACGTCGCAGATTTCCACGCGGGAAAGGTTGATTTCCTTTGTGCAGCCCTTGGCAGCTTCCTCGAAGTTCAAGGTGATGCTCATGCGTATGTCGTCGCCCTGCATGGGCACGTTCCTGCGCTGGGAGGTCGCGCCGCCTGTGAACATATTGAATATGTCGTCAAAGCCGCCAAAGCCTCCGAAGCCACCAAAGCCCTCAAAGCCGCCAAAGCCGCTGCCGCCCCCCGCGCTGGGCTCCTCGGAGCCGAACTGATCGTAGCGGGAACGCTTTTGCGGGTCGCTCAAAACGCTGTAAGCCTCGTTTACCTCTTTAAATTTCTCCTCGGCCTCTTTATTGCCGGGGTTCATGTCCGGATGGTACTTCTTGGCCATCTGGCGGTATGCCTTCTTAATGGCGGCGTCATCGGCGCTGCGCTCTATGCCCAGCACCTCATAGTAATCCCGCTTTGCCAATATTCAAGCACCTCTTTCAGTATTTCGAATTTCAAATCGATATTATATATCAAAAAACGTTTGTTTTCAAGCATGGGAAGAGCGAAAGCCCTCGGACTTCCGCTTTTCCCTGTTAAGTTTTAGCCCGGCAGTATGTCATCAGTTGTTGTCGGTGAAGTTGCTCTCGACCGTGCCGTCGTCGTTCGCGCCGCCCTGACCGCCGAAGCCTGCGCCGCCGTTAAAGCCCTCGCCGCCGTCGGGGCCGCCCTGAGCGCAGCCCT
>JAFPYA010000337.1 GCA_017412445.1 Clostridia bacterium | reverse complement strand
GCCCCGTGCCCGCCAAGGAGCTCGCTGAAAAGCCGCTTGCGGACAGCATCGCCAGAAGGCTCAGAGATGAAGAAGAGCTGCTCACCCGCGCGGAAGCAGCCGGCCTTATCTTCTATAACACCGATCAGGGCGATTACAGGACCTTCAGCGCGAGGGTGATGCTCTACAGGGACATGGACGGCAAGCTCTTCACCAGGGAGAGCGTGAAAAAGGCGCTTGACGAGATCGGGCAGGAGCACAGCATCATCGAAACCAAGTACGCTTATTTCAGAAGCCTCATGTATGGGCAGAACCGCTGCGTGTTCGACCCCGTCGACGACGTGCGCTTCGGCGAGCAGGTGGTAGAGTTCTCAAAGGCGCTGGGCAAGCGCGACATCTTCGATAACGATCCTGAAACACAGAAAGAGTGCTTCAGAGAACTGGTGCGGTATAAGCTCGCCAAACGCCCCGTGATGCTGAATGAGATCAGAAAGCAGATCGAGATCGGAGAAATAATACACGACAGGATATGTTATTATGCTCAGATATCAGCGGGCGCGACCGCACCGTAAATACAGTGGTACGCAGATCCGTATTGATATAGTGGTCACAGAAAACGCGCCGATGCAGGCGACGTCCGCCTGTCATAAGCGACAAAAGGGCCGCTGCACATGTGCAGCGGCTTTCGTTTTTGCCCCGGAGAAGCGTCACTTCCCCGAAGCGGCGATCGACTCGTAGCCGAGTATGTAGGGGATCGCGGAGGGGCATTCGCGGTAGGCGTCGTCAAAGCTGTCGCGGAAGGCCTTGACGTGCTCGTAGCCGCAGGAACGGTTTATTATGAGCAGGCCGCGCGCCCTGGACGGGGCCGTCTGCCTGTTTATGTTGTCGGCGTAGCCGTCGTTGTCCGGGTCGCTGCCGAAGCCGACTATCGCGGCAAAGCGGGCGTAGTCGTCGGTCGTGTTTGCGCCCAGATCGTAAGAGCCGCCCTTGGCGGCGCCGATAACGGTGCAGCCTGTGGAGTTGGCGGCGGAGGATGTATAGCTGAAGCGCTTCTCGCTGGACTTCATGTGTATGTTGCAGCCGTCGCTCAAGGTGTCCGTCGTGGACATGACCGAGGCGTTCAGGCGCACGGCGGGCGCGGCTTTTACGCTTGCGCTGTAATTCGGGCCTTTTTCATAGGCGTTTATCTTCAGGGCGGGATAGCCCATATGGCCGGCTTTTACGTTGTGCTGGCATTCTTTGTATATAAGCTTTCCTTCTATTATTGTGGGAACAGGCCTGCTTCCGCCGTTGTTCCTTATAGACGTCGGATTGTCGGGGAAGGTGGCGCAGGAATCCATCGAAAACACTATCCTGCCGTTTTTCAACACCACGCACAGGGCGGTGGAGCGCTCATAATTGTCTTTGTTCGACATGGAGGGATAGCGGCCGTAGCCCTCTATAAAGCAGATAATCGTGCCTTCAAGCTCGTAATCCTCATATTCGTATTGATCCATCACGAAGGTGAAGGCGGCCTCGCGCTCGGCGTTGCCGCGTATGTGCCTTACGTCGCTGTCGTACAGAGCGTTTTTTCCGGGCGCGTATTCATATTGCAGCCAGCGGTCGGCGCACAGCGCGGCCGGGTAGGGGCAGCTTTCGCTTTGGCGGTACAGCCAGCCTGCGGGCGAAAAGCTGAGGCTGCCGTACGCCGCCGCGCCCGAGCTTCGGGACACGGTCTTACAGTCGGCGGTGGGAATCACGTCGCCCTTGTAGTTGCCAAGCGCGCCCTCGTTGTCGTCTGTCGAATAGCAGCCTATTACGTTTCTGCCGTAGTTTGCGCCGCAAATGCCCATCGCGCCGTAATATCTGGCCTTGACAGAGCCGAGGTTCACGCAGTTTTCTATGGGCGTCAGGGTGTGCCCGGCAATGCCGCCTATGATCAGCTTTCCGCCGTAGTCGTAATAGGAATAGGAAGTAAGGTCAAAGTATTCTCCGGTAAGGTCATCGTACAGATCGCCGCCCAGCGACATGACGACCGCCGCCACATCGTACAGGATAAACGACTCCTGATGGGCGTAGACGCTTCCGAGGTTTATGCAGTTTTCTATGCGGCTGTCCGTGTTCTTGGACAGGTGATAGCCCAGCAGGCCGCCTATGCAGTTGTCGCCGGTTATATCGCCGCGATTGGCGCAGTACTGCATTTTCAGCGTCTGACCATCCTGGGCGAAGCCCAGTATGCCGCCCACGCTGTCGCTGTCGGAGTAAAGGTCGCCGAGGTTTTCGCAGGCGTAAAACAGCGTGTCTCCCGTGCGGTTGTTCTGGTAGCCCGCAATGCCGCCCAGCAGGCGCGGCGCTCTGATGTCGGCGCGGCTGCGGCAATAAGAAACGCTTATATTTCCGTCCACTACGGCGCCCAGCAGCCCGCCTACTGACATCACGTGGTCAACGCTGCCGGGATACCAGATGTACAGCGTCTCTTCGGCGCGCTCGGTATATGAAACCGAGACGTCCGCCGTACAGTTGTACATTTCGGAATTGCCGCCCATGCCGCCGGCAAAGGCGCCTATGAACACAAACGGCCTGCGCTTTTCCTCGGAGACCCCGAAGAGCCTTTCCCAGTAACCCAGCTCGTCGGCGTCCAAAAGTATGCTGCCGGAGAGGTAAAGATTTCTTATCTGTCCGTCCGTAATCTCGCTGAACAGCCCCGCAAGTATCAAATAGTCGTCCTCGCTTATCTTTACGGTTCTGCTGAAGCCCGTCAGCCTGCAGCCGTTCCCCTCAAGTATGCCCCTGAAGGTCACGTCCCGCAGTTCGTTTACCGCGGACTGAGCGTTTTTCAGGTCTATGTCGTTCATGAGCATGAACTTGCCGCTCGGGTTATGCACGATTTGAAACAGGTCGTCCGCGGTATATATGCCCGTGTAGCCCTCGGGCGGCGCGCTGTACCTGTCCACGAGCCGTATAAAATCTCCGCCGGAGTATATCTCCCGCAGCGGCGCGTCTGAAGCGGCGTAGCACAAGGAAAGCGAAAACAGCATCAAAACGCATACAAAAGCCAGCGCCTTTTTCATTATTTTCCTCCCTCAGGCCGGATGACGGCAAAAAATTCTGTCAATGTCATTATATATTAGCCGAATTTCTTTGTCAATTCGCGGGGCGGAAAAACGGGGCGCGCCTGCAAAAAACCAAAAACCTCAAACAGTCTACCGGCAGTAGATGCGATGGCATTAAAGCTGTGGTATCATACAATCACCGAAAGGAAAACAGCAACGACAAAAAATCAGGGAGGACAAAACGATGATGAACGATTTTTATACTCTCCACTTCACCTTAAACGGTAAGAAATCCGCTTATGTCAAAAAGACAGGCGCCGGGTGCGCAAGGCGGGTGGGCTTTTTCACGCGAGTTTTCATTATCCTTGGTATCGCGGCCTTCCTGTTCGGCCTTACGGAGGCGCTGATCAGCGGCGCGCAGCTAAGAAGCGCCAGGTACAAGGACGCGGTCAGGCAGTATCATATATATTCGGATTTGCACTACGAGTACCAGATGGTCGATCTTGCCATCGCTCAAATGCAGATCGAGGCCAAGGCCGAGGACGCGCGCACAAGGGCTTTTTGGCGCGAGGAGCGCAAACGCAATGAAGAAAGCTGGAACAGTCAGTGGGAGGACTTCGATTTGCTGGTCGCCTACTACGGCCAAAGCGACGGTATGCGCGATGCGCTTAATGAGCAAACCGAGGAATACAGCATAATAAGCAGCAGGTTCAGCGATGTCGCAACGAGCATTGAGAACGAGGCCGAAGAGCGCAGCTACGTCGGCACCGCCTTTATGGGCATGGGAGGCGCGCTGCTCGCCGTTGGCATAATAAAACTGCTCCGCGAGCTTCAGCTCCTTGGACGCTTCAGCCGCATGACAAAGTACTGCGCGTAAAGACAGGAAAAAAACCTGCGGCAGCGCTTTCCCTCCCCTTTTATAAACAGGGGAGGGAAAAATTGCATAAATATCCTTGCCAATGCGGCGACAGCCGCGTTTTTATTGTTTTAAAGTGTTAAAAATTGAACAATTTGAAGCTTGTACAATCCTAAAACGCCGAAATAATATTAAAAAATGATAAAATATGAATAAATGTGTCATAGGGACTTGCAATTTTACCCGATTATAATTATAATATTATTCGTCATATGTGTACGGGGCAGCCTGTACGCATTTTGCAAAAGCATGGGCAAAACGCCCATATTATAAGAAAGGAAGAACGCTATGAAGAAACTGCTTGCTATCGTTTTGGCACTGGTCATGGTTCTGTCCGTCGCATCCATCGCGAACGCCGACTATCTGGCCAACCTCAACACCTATGAGACGCAGGCCCGTGAGCTGGAGACCTGGAACATACACTATTCTCAGGCCGCCGCTGACCTGAACGTGCTGTGCAACCTGATCGACGGTCTTCTGACCAACGACAACCACGGCAACCTCAAGCCCAACGCCGCCAAGGAATATTATACCGAAGACGGCGGTCTGACCTGGACCTTCGTGCTCAACGAGGGCATGACCTGGTTCACCAAGGACGGCGAATATCGCGCTGACGTCAAGGCGTCCGACTGGGCCACCGGCCTTGAGTGGGTGCTCAACTACGCCAAGAACGACTCCTACAACGTTTCCATGCCTGCCGAGATGATCGCTGGCGCCAACGATTACTATGAGTACACCAAGGCGCTGACCGAGTCCGAGGGCGAGGAAGCCGCTTTCGCGCTGGACGCCTCCGGCAAGTTCGCCGAAATGGTGGGCATCGCGGTTGACGACGAGGCCGGCACCATCACCTACACTTTGGTAGACAGCCTGCCTTACTTCCCCTCTGTGGCCACCTACAACTGCCTGTATCCGCTGTCTGCTGATCTGGTAGCGCTGGTCGGCGTACAGGGCTACAAGGATATCACCTGGGAGAACATGTGGTATTCCGGCCCCTACACCGTCACCTACTTCGTAAACCAGAACCAGAAGGTGCTCACCAAGAGCCCCAACTACTGGAACGATGAGAACTGCGAGCGCTTCGACACCGTCACCATCAAGATGGTCGAGTCCGTCGCCGTCGCTTATCAGCTCTACACCCAGGGCGAGCTGGATCACGTATCCCTCGAATCCTCCACTCTGATGGAGATCTACGAGGACGAGACCAACCCCTACCACGACCAGCTGGTCGAGGCCCGTCCCACCAAGTACTCCTACCAGATCCACCTGGTATACAACAAGAACCTCGAAGACGGCGAGACCCCCGATGAAAACTGGAACAAGGCCATCGCCAACGAGAACTTCCGCAAGAGCCTGTACTACTGCCTCGATCTGACCAACTACCTGGCCAGAACCAACGCCATCAATCCTCAGGCCTGCCAGAACTACGTCTACACCGGCAACGGCGTCGCCTTCACCTCCGACGGCACCGATTACACCAAGCTGGTGCTGGCCGAGCTGGGCATGGAATATGATTCCACCACCTACAACCGCGTCAATCCCGAGCTGGCCGCCCAGTATAAGGCTGCTGCCATCGAGGAGCTGACCGCCGCCGGCGTCACCTTCCCGGTACAGTTTGACTACTACATCGCGGGCAACTCCACCGTGGCAGCTCAGACCGCCAAGGTGCTCGAGGACCTGTTCGCCGATTGCCTGGGCAGCGACTACGTGGTGCTCAAGACCAACACCTACGTCTCCTCCCTCGCCAATGAAGTGCGCAAGCCCCGCAAGGCTTCCTTCTACATCAACGGCTGGGGCGCTGACTTCGCCGATCCCATCAACTTCCTCGGTCAGGAAACCTACAACGATCCTCAGGCCTACTACGCCAACGCCTACAGCAACTGCAACGACGCCACCGATCCCGACCTGATCGCCGCTTACCAGGAGTTTACCGATCTGGTAGTGGAAGCCAAGGCCATCACCAATGACATCGATGCCCGCTACGCCGCGTTCGCCAAGGCCGAAGCCTGCTTCCTGAACCACGCGCTGGTCATCCCCTGCTCCTACGAGGTAAGCTGGGAACTGACCAAGATCAACAACTACACCAAGGTTTACAGCATGTACGGCATGCAGGGCTACCGCTACGTGGATTGGGAGGCCTACACCGATCCCATCACCACCGAAGAGATGGCTGAGTACGCCGCCGAGTACGCCGCCGAATAATTTCGGAGCGTAAACCCTCCGGGGCAGTCCTCTCGGGATTGCCCCGGATTTAAATTAATCTGCAGGAGAGAGCCGGACGTGAGGGCCCTTAAAGGAGGACCCTGAGGTACGGCCCCCACCGTAAATCCTCCAAAAAGGAGTGCAAAAGATGGCCAAATACATCGTCAAGCGCTTTTTGCTGTCACTGGTCACGATTCTTTTGGTCGTGAACATAGTGTTTCTGCTTTTGCGCCTGATGCCCACCGACTATTTCTTTACCGAGGATGAGCTTATAAAGTTCACCGAGACCCAGAAAAACTCCAAGCTCGCGCGTCTGGGCATGATGAAGACCTGCCCCGTGTGCGGAGGCTCTGGCAAAGTAACGGATGAAAACGGCGAATCGGTCAAGTGTACCAACTGCCTCGACGGCACCGGCTACGTGAAGCGCTCGAGCCTTGCGCAGCTGGTGGACTTCTACGGCAGCCTGATTGAGTACCGCGCCGAGACGCCGATAATGGTCAACAAGGCCAACGTGGAGCAGTTCAGCGCCGAGGTCTACATTTCAAAGGAATATCTCGCCGGCAAGCCGGAGGACAAGGACAACTGGACCAAGATAAAGGCCAAGGACGTGGTGACCGGCACAAAGAAGGAGGTCTACATCTCCAAGGCCACGGGCGAGGGCGTGAGCACCAAGGACGCGTACCTCGAAAACGATCTGCTGTTCGTCAAAAAGGAATGCAGCATACTGGGCGAGGACGACGCTGTACCCGAGGGCTACACGGCGTTTGAAGCCTCCACGATGCTGGGCGAAGAGACCGTCACCCGCAGCGTGCTGGTGAAGGTCAACGACGACGAGACCGCCGGCAGCGCGAAAATCACGCTGTCCGTGCAGATCGCGCAGCGCGACTATCGCGTGCTTGGCGAGGGCGAAAGCGCCGCAGAGGGCGAAAGCGTGTACGAGGTCACCGTGGGCAAGAGCATAAAGCGCGTGGCGCTCAAGCTCGACGACACCGAGACCTTCGTGAACGTGGACGTAAACAAAAAGGCCGAGGAGCACACGGTGCCCTTCTTCAAATACCTCTTTGCGCGCCTTTCCGGCGACGATCCCTTTGAGGGCATCGGCGACGAGGACACCTACGTGTACGCGGCGTTCAACTTGGGCAAGAGCATCCGCCTCGAAAAGGGCCAGTACGTTATAGACGTAATCGGCCAGAAGATAGGCCCTTCGCTTGAAATCGGCCTTATAGCGCTGGCGATTTCGCTGGTGCTGGGCGTGGTGCTGGGCGTGCTTCAGGCCAAGAACCGCGTAATAGACACCATAGGCACAGGCTACACGGTGCTGGTGAACGCGGTGCCGCGCCTGGTCATATATACCATAATCATGATGATGGGCGCCTCTATACTGGGTCTGCCCATGCGCTACGACGCCAACGCCGCCAAGCCTTGGCTCACAAAGGTGCTGCCCGTGGTGTGCCTTAGCGTCGCCTCTACCGCGGGCTACATGCTCTGGACGCGCCGCTACATGGTGGATGAGCTGAACAAGGACTACATACGCCTTGCCAAGCTCAAGGGCCTCAGCGACGGACAGGTGATGTTCCGCCACGTGCTCAAAAACGCGTTCGTGCCTCTGGCGCAGTACCTGCCCTACTCAATACTTCTCACAGTGGGCGGCTCGCTGCTGGTTGAAAAGTTCTTCTCCATCCCGGGCATGGGACCCGAGCTCACCTTCGCCATCAGCCGCAACGACCTGAACCTCGTGCAGGGCATAGTGATGCTCTACGCCACGATGGGCATATTCGGCGTGTTCCTCGGCGATTTGCTCATGACCATAATCGATCCCAGAATCAAGCTGACCGGAAAGGAGGGCGTGCGCTGATGTCCAACAAGACCAAGCAAAAGACGATTGAGGAATTGCAGAAGCCCAGTGTCGACCTTACCGTCGATCCCGCAAAGATAGACGACAATCCCCATTGGGAGCGCCCCAAGGGACGCGCGTACCCCGCCAGCCGCTGGCAGATGCCCGAAAAGCAGCTGTTTGAAATCGCCGAGTACCACCCTCAGGAGGCGGAGCGCGTAGGCTATTCAAACTACAGCTACTGGAAGAGCGTGTGGCAGAACTTCTTAAAGAAGAAGCCCGCGGTCATAATGTCGATTATATTCGTGGCGCTGTTCATATTTACGTTCGTTGCGGGCTGGATAGGCAAGTACGACATAAACATGAAGAGCAACATGCTCAACACCTATCAGGGCCCCAGCGCCGAATTCTGGTTCGGCACCGACGGCAACGGCCTTGACTACTGGTCGCGCTGCTGGTACGCCACCCGCGCCTCCATACTTCTGGCCGTGACGGTTTCCGCCGCGCAGGTGTTTCTGGGGCTGGTCATAGGCCTCGTGTGGGGCTACGTGCGCAAGCTCGACCGCTTCTTTACCGAGCTTTACAACCTTATAGACAACATCCCCACCATCATATACATGACGCTTATCGCGCTCATGGTGGGCAAGTCCATGATTACGATGGGCATAGCGATGGTGCTGTTCGGTTGGCTGGCCACCGCGAGAAACGTAAGAAACCTCGTGTTTATGTACCGCGACCGCGAGTACAACTTGGCCTCCCGCTGCCTTGGCACCGGGCTTTGGCGCGTGCTGTTCAAAAACATATTCCCGTACCTGGTCAGCGTTATAATCCTCAGAATGGCGCTCGCCATCCCCGGCACAATCGCCTACGAGACCACGCTGAGCTACCTCGGCCTTATGGATATAACCAAGCCCGCGCTGGGTCTGCTTCTGACCGCGGCAAAGGACGCCTATCCCAACGCGCAGCACCTTCTGTGGTTCCCCGCGGCGATAGTGTCCATAATAACCATCACGTTCTACCTCGTGGGCAACGCGTTCTCGGACGCCTGCGACCCGCGCAATCATGTGTAAAGGAGGGGATTTGAATGCTGGAAAACATAAAAAACAGCTCCGTCAATTTTGACGAGCGCGCAAAGCAAATCCTTTCCCAGCCGCCGCTTCTGTCCGCCCGCGACGTGGAGGTCACCTTCTCCCTGCGCGGCAACAAGCTGGTGGCCATACGCCGCACCTCGCTGGACCTGTACGAGGGCGAGACGCTGGCAATAGTCGGCGAGAGCGGCTCAGGCAAGAGCGTGTTTACAAAGTGCTTCGTGGGCATGCTGGACAAAAACGGCTCCATCACCCACGGCACAATAATGTACGACGGCAAGGACCTTGTACAAAACAGCGAAAAGGACTGGCTTAAAATTCGCGGCAAGAAGATCGCCATGGTCACTCAGGACCCCATGATGAGCCTCAACCCGCTCAAGACCATAGGCTATCAGATACGCGAGAGCGTGGAGCTGCATCAGGGTCTCAGGGGCAGGGCGGCCTATCAGGAGACGCTCAGGATACTTGAGAGCGTGGGCATACCCGAGCCCGCCCGCCGCTATAAGCAGTACCCCCACGAGTTCTCGGGCGGCATGCGCCAGAGGGTCGTTATCGCAATCGCCGTGGCCTGCCATCCCCAG
>JAFPYA010000336.1 GCA_017412445.1 Clostridia bacterium | reverse complement strand
TTCATGGATGTATTCGTTGTATATGGTTACGCGCAGCATAAGCCTACCTCCGCATGTATTATCTGTAGGCTTATTTTACTCTCCTTTCGGCCAAAACGCAATAGCGCCCGGAGATTTTCCGGGCGCGGCGAGGATATATTTTTTACAATTGACCGGCGTCCTCGGAGTAAGGCAGTATCGAGATTTCGAGGTTGCCGTTCTTTGTGCGAAGCTCGTCTATAAACGCCTTTTCCTGCCTTGTATCCTTCATTACGATTTTGTATGAAAGGCGGAACATGCTGCCCATGCCGGTGGTTTTTACGCCTACAGCTTCCACAGTGCTCAGATAGCGGCCAAACGCCTCGTCGAACGCGCCGTTGTACTCCAGCGTCTCGGGGATGGTGATTTTGAGCATCTGCTCGGGCTTTAACTGCTTGTGGCCGAATATGTCCAGTTTGCTGAGCAGCAGATAGATGATTGCAAGCCCTATCAGCATCATCGCGCCGTATGCCACATAGCCCATGCCGAAGGCGATGCCCGCCCCCATGGCGATGAGTATCGCGGCGATTTCATCCGCGCTGCCCGGCGCGCTGCGGAAGCGTATCAGGCCAAACGCGCCGCCTATCGCAACGCCCGCGCCTATAGAGCCGCTGACGAAGGTTATCACCGTGCCGACCACGAAGGGCAGAAGCGAGGTAACGAGAAAGAAGCGCTTGCTTGCCTTGACGCCAAAGCTCATGATCCAAGAAAACGCAAGGCCGCTTATGAGCGCAATTGCCGCCATCAGCGCAAATTGACCCGCAGTCACGTTTGCAGAATAAATCGTATCGAACATTTTCATTCTCTCCCTTCTCTTAACCCGCTATCGCCTTAAGATAGCGCTGTATGTAGGCTGTGCCGTACTTGGAAAAGCTGCTTTTGTATATGCTGCCCTTTGAGAGTATGTCGCTGAGCCACAGCGGCAGCGCCTGCTGAACCTTGATTTCAAGCACCGTGAAGCCCTCCGGCAAAAGCGACGTGCCGTCCATCGAAGTGGTCAGGTTCAAATCCTCCCAGCGGCAGCGCGGATTAGCGTCAATGGTGAGCCTGAGGTCGCCGTCCGGCTCGTAGTACGCGGTTCTGTCGTAGATGATCAGGCAGGCGGGCTCAAGCGCGCTGTAATGGTTGATGAAAGCCGCGATTTCGCTGTTTATCTGACCCTTGGAGCCTGTTGCGCCTCTGCCTTCAATAAGACTGTTGATGTCCTTAACGGTGCCGGCGACGCGGCGCTTGTACACTATGCCGTAGGCCTTACGCTTAAGCTCAAGATACACGGGGCTGTCCTCGTGAGCAAGGCCATAGCTTCTGAGCCTAAGCTTTTCCTTGAACATCGGCTTCTCCAGACTTGCGCGCACGAGCCTGAAATCCGGCGTGTCGTAATACAATGACGCTATGCTCGTAAGCCCGTAGCTGTCCACGCACATGTGGCCCTGAAGCCTTTCCTTAAGATACGCGGTCTGCTCGCCGCTCAATATGTATTTCAGCTCGTAACGTTTCATTACGGCAGGAGTGTTTTCACACATTTTGTTTCGCCTCCGTTCGGGGTGTTCCCCTT
>JAFPYA010000335.1 GCA_017412445.1 Clostridia bacterium | reverse complement strand
TGTGTAAACCTCTTGAAAAGCCCGCTCATGGGCGGGTTATTTTGGGATTATTCTATGATGAGCTCCCCGAAGCATTCGGGGCGATGAAAGTCAGGCCTGGGGGCGTTTACGTGGTTCCATGTGCCGTAGTGCTCGTGCAGGAGGCTGCCGGAGCACTTGTAGAAGTTGCCCCGCATATGCTGCCCCGTCTTGGGCGCTTTTCCGAACTGACTTACAAACAGCGCGTTTGGGATAACGTATGAGACCGCCCAGAATCTGCCGCGCGCAAAGGTTTTGATTTCAAAATTCTCTATGGGCTTATCGTACACGAGCCTGCCGAACCTGCCGTCTCCAGCGCCCACGTGGGCGATGCCGGACGGGTTTATTTCGACATTCAGATACTTGTCGCCGTCCTCGGGGAATGGAGTTACGAAAAACTCGAGGCAGCTGTCGTCGCAGGTCGCGCCGCCAAAGCGCGTCTCGCGCGATATGAGCGGCGCTTCGTCCGAATACATGAGTACGTTAAGGCCGTTTTCGCCCAGTCCTACCCTCGCCGCTGCGAAGAAGCGCGCTGGGTAGGAATCCGTCCATGGATAGTCGGCTATAAGCGCTTCGTCGAGCGCGTCCCAGGGGGATACGAGCCTTTCGGGGTCGAACGTCTCGCCAAAGCCGTACGCGCCTGTCAGCGCAGGCAGGCATTTTACACGGTACTTCATGCGCTTGCCTCTACATGGACCCCTGATTCAGGGCCTCAAGTATGCTCCAGATGCTTTCAAGATCCTCCTGAGAGGCGTAGCTGATAATGAGCCTGCCCTTGTTCTCGTCGCCGTCTATGCGGGCTCTGGTGCCGAAGGCCTCGCGCGCCATCTTCTCAAGCTTGCTTATCTCCGGCGGCTTGGTCTTCTTAGGCTTTGCGCGAAGCGTCTCCTCCTCCGGCAGGGCGCTTATTCTTTCAAGCTGCCTTACGCTCCAGCCCTGCTGCACGGTCAATTCTGCCAGGCGCAACTGCCTTGCGGGCGAAACCGTAACCAGCGCGCGGGCGTGTCCAGCGCTTATGAGACCGCTTCTGAGCATCTCGAGCACCTCGGGCTCAAGGTTAAGCAGCCTCAGCGTATTTGCAACCGCGCTGCGGCTCTTGCCCACGACCTCGGCGGCCTCGTCCTGCGTAGGATCGCACTTGTCCATGAGCGCCTTTATGCCAAGGGCGGTCTCAACGGGGTTCAGGTCTTCCCTTTGCAGGTTCTCTATGAGCGCCTGACGCATGCGCTGCTCCTCGTCGATGTCGCGGATTATCGCGGGTATGCTCGTAAGACCCGCCATGCGGCTGGCGCGAAAACGCCTTTCGCCCACGACTATGGAGTACCTGTCGCCGTTTTTCTTTAAGACTACAGGCTGTATCACTCCCACGGATTTTATGGACTGAGCCAGCTCCTTCAGGCTCTCCTCGTCAAAATCCTTGCGGGGCTGCTCGCGGTTGATGTCGATATCGTTCAGTGACACCATCACCACCGCGTTTTCCGAGGCGGGCTTGGGCTCGCTGAGTGTGCTGTCCATGTCGCCCAGCAAGGCGCTCAGGCCTCTGCCGAGGCCGTGAGGGGCGGTCTTTTTGTTCATATCAATTGCCCTCGTTTCGGTTTATAAGCTCTTTGGCAAGCTTTCTGTAGGCGTCCGCGCCGGTGCAGTTGGGGTCGTAAAGGTGAATGGGCAGGCCGTGGCTCGGCGCCTCGCTCAGGCGCACGTTTCTCGGCACAACGGTGGAAAACACCTTGCCCTTAAAGTACTTTTTGACCTCGCTGACCACCTGCAGGCCCAGATTCGTGCGGCCGTCAAGCATCGTGAGCACCACGCCCTCTATTTCGAGTGCGGGATTCAAGCGCTTTCGCACTATGCCCAGCGTGTTCATAAGCTGTCCCACGCCTTCAAGCGCGTAGTACTCGCACTGTATGGGCACAAGCACGCTGTTCGAGGCGGCAAGGCCGTTGAGCGTAAGCAACCCCAGCGAAGGCGGCGAATCTATAAAAATGTAATCGTATTCGTCCCTCAGGGGCTTGAGCGCTTCTGAGAGCACCCTTTCGCGGTTCTCCTCGCCTACGAGCTCTATTTCGCAGCCGCTCAGATCCACGCTCGAGGGCAGCACGCTCAGATTCTTGTAGCGGGTCACGCGCACGGCCTGCTTGGCCTCGCATTGTCCCGTCATCACGCTGTAGAGGTCATAGCCGCCCTTTACCGTCACGCCCAGCCCGCTGGTGGCGTTGCCCTGCGGGTCGAGGTCGACGAGCAGCACCTTTTTGCCAAGGTCGGCCACGCAGGCGGACAGGTTCACCGCCGTAGTGGTCTTGCCCACGCCGCCCTTCTGATTGCAGATGGCGATAGTTTTGCAGTCGCTCATTCGATTTGCCTCCTTTCTTCGGGCAATACCACACAATTCGGCA
>JAFPYA010000334.1 GCA_017412445.1 Clostridia bacterium | reverse complement strand
GATTTTTGCCTTCGATACCGTAAAAAGACGGCGAAACGCAGCGCCGATCCGCGGGATTCGATGAGTCTGCGACCACAGCACTTAATTGCCGCAGCCTTTCGCGGCTCAGCTGCGGCGTAGCGCATGAACAGGACAGACGAATATCTGAGATAACGTGAAAAAAACCAAAAACCGGCGGCGGCTTTCACGGCTGCTGCCGGGTTTTTTTGCGCATGAATCATCTTCTGTTAAATGCCTTGCGCTTGGCGCGCTTGCTTTTTTCGTTTGTGGCCATAGGCTTTTCGCCCTTGAGCGCCAGCAGTTCGTCTCTGTATTTGGCGGCCTTCTCAAAGTCAAGCTCGCCCGCCGCGGCAAGCATCTTTTCTTCGAGGTTGTCTATGGCCAGTTGCCTCTCCTCGGGCGTCATCATTACCTCGCCCGCCTTGCTTTCGGCGCTTCTCGACACGGCCATAAGCTCCTTGACCGCGGCTCTCACGCTTTCGGGCTTGATGCCGTGGGCTTCGTTGTAGGCCTTCTGAATCTTCCTTCTGCGGTTGGTTTCGTCTATGGCGTACTGCATGGAATCCGTGATCTCGTCGGCGTACATTATCACGCGGCCGTCGACGTTACGGGCGGCGCGCCCTACTGTCTGCACAAGCGAGGTTTCGCTGCGCAAAAAGCCCTCCTTGTCGGCGTCGAGTATCGCAACCAGCTGCACCTCCGGCAGGTCGAGACCTTCCCTTAACAGATTTATGCCCACGAGCACGTCGAACTGCCCCAGGCGCAGGTTGCGCAACAGCTCTATCCTTTCAAGCGTCTCCACGTCCGAATGCATGTATTCGACCCTGATGCCCATCTCGCGCAGGTACTCGGTGAGGCTCTCGGCGGAGCGCTTTGTGAGCGTGGTGACCAGCGCGCGGCCGCCGTTTTCAGTGGTCAGCCTGAGCTGCCCCAGCAGATCGTCCACCTGACCCGTGGCCGGGCGCACGCTTATCTCCGGGTCGAGCAGACCGGTGGGACGTATAAGCTGCTCCACGGTCTGCTCCGCAAGTCCCTTTTCATAGGGGCCGGGCGTCGCGGAGACGTAGCAGGTCTGCCCTATGCGCTGCTCGAACTCGTAGAATTTGAGCGGCCTGTTGTCAAAGGCGCTTTTAAGCCTGAAGCCGTACTCGACCAGCGTGGACTTTCGGGCAAAGTCGCCGTTGTACATCGCGCGTATCTGGGGCACGGTAACGTGGCTTTCGTCTATAAACACCACGAAGTCCTTCGGGAAATAGTCAAGCAGCGTAAACGGAGGCTCGCCCGGCTGCCGCCCGTCGAAATAGCGCGAATAGTTCTCTATGCCGTTCACAAAGCCGATTTCGCGCAGCATTTCTAGGTCGTAGGCGGTGCGCTGAGAGAGGCGCTGCGCCTCGATCAGCCGCCCGCTGTCCTCGAGCGCCTTGACCTCCACGAGCCTGTCCTCCTCTATCATCGCAAGCCCCTTTTCCAGCTTCTGGCGGCTGGTGACGTAGTTGCTGGCGGGATAGAGTATCACGTGGTTCAGGTAGCTGAGCGCGCGGCCCGTAGTGGTGTCGCACTGGCTGATGCGCTCTATTTCGTCGCCGAAAAACTCTATTCTGAGCGCCTTGTCGTAGAACATGGCCGGCACAACCTCGACTATCTCGCCTTTTACGCGGAAGGAGCCGCGCTGGGGCTCAAAGTCGTTGCGGGTGTACTGTATGTCTATGAGGCGGCGGATAAGCTCGTCGCGGTCTATGGTCTGCCCCTCGCGCAGCGACACGCTCTGTCCCCTGTATTCCTCTGGGTCGCCCATGCCGTAAATGCAGCTGACCGAGGCCACGATTATAACATCCCGCCTTTCGCTCAGCCAGCTGGTGGCGGAGTGCCGCATGCGGTCGATTTCGTCGTTTATAGAAGAGTCCTTTTCGATATAGGTATCCGTGGAGGGGATGTAGGCCTCGGGCTGATAGTAATCGTAGTATGAAACGAAATAGCCCACGGCGCTGTTTGGAAAAAACTCCTTGAATTCGCCCGCCAGCTGCGCAGCCAGGGTCTTATTGTGGGCGATTACGAGTGCGGGGCGCTGCAGGCGCTGTATCACGTTTGCCATGGTGAAGGTCTTGCCGCTGCCGGTCACTCCCAGAAGCACCTGATGCTTCATGCCGCTCTCAAAGCCCTTTACGAGCGCATCAATGGCCTCGGGTTGATCTCCCCGAGGCCTGAAATCACTTTTAAGTTCAAACATTTGCTTTTACTTTGCCTTTTTCGCCTTGGCTATGAAGTACGCCTCCATGAGCGCCTTCGCAAGGGCGTCCTTATCTTCTTCGCTCAGCCTGCCGCCGCTGTAGAGTGAGGTCACGGTTTCAAGCGCCTTTTTCATGTCGTCCTGCGCAGTGGTCTGCTTGTCGCCTTCGCTCTCGGTGAGGAACCAGTTCTTTTCCACGCCGAAGATCTGAGCCAATTCGTCGTAGACCTTTCTTTTTCGGGGATAGAAAGCGCCGCTTTCGTAGCCCTCGACCGTGCGCTTTGCCAGCCCCAGCTTGTCGGCCAGATCGGCCTGCGTCATCTTGGCGCTGGTGCGCGCGAGGCGAAGCTTTTCGCCGAACTTCATATGGTCAGCCTCCTTGTGCATGTGTCACAAATAATTTGCGGCATTTTCTATTGAATACGCAATTTAATTCGCCTGCCGACGGCGATTATAATTTGAGCCGTCAATGAATTGTGCGCTTATTCTAACATATTGATTGGTGTGTGTCAACGGTTTTTGGGCGAATACGGCGCTGAAATCTTGACGTTTGGGTGCAAAACAGGTGAATTTACCGATAAAGGAGGTTATAAATATGCACAGAAAACTCTCCCCTGCGGCCGTGGAGCTCAAGCGCCTCAGGGAATTGCGCGAGAAGGCGCGTGTGATGGGCAACTGCCTTGACGCGGGCATACCCGTCTACGACGAAGAGGCCTTCAAGCATGAGTATTTCACAGTGAAAAGCGAATTGGAAAAGGAGCGCAAGCGCATGGAGGGCTACATCAGGCTTATCGATGAGCCGAAGCTTGCGCTGATGGCGCGCATACGCTTTATAGACGGCCTGAGCGCCGAGGACGCAGCGCGCGCCTTCGGCCTTGGGCATTCCGCATACCACAACCGCTTTACGCTCATGATGGAAAGGCTCGACAGGCTTATGGAGGCGAAAGATGGCGCGTCCCACGCTTAGCGAAATCGAAATCTGGCTCATAGGCAAGGGGCTGTGCCTCGCCTCAGGCGTAACGCCGCCCCCGTTCAAGGTGTTTTTGAAGGGGTGCAGCGCGCCCGTGCCCCAGCCGCTGGTGCTTAAAGGCGAACAAGGCCGCGTGTGGCTGGATAAATACTACGTCGCCTGCGACCCCGGCGACGGGCGCGTAAGGTACCATTATATCACCCGCTTTCACATAAATGAGACGCTTGAGGACATAAAAGAAGCGCGCCTTGCCGGGCGCACAGGGCAAACGCTGAGCGAGGAAACGAGGCGGGCGTTTATATCTGCGCTCAGGCGCATGCGCGCGACGGGGCGCGCCTACGCGCTCTTCCTGTCGGATTCTTTGCCAAAAAATTGAGCGGATAGAGTAAATTGCTTGTAATCACGGCGAATTTGGTATATAATGTAAATGAAGTAAAATTGCGGAGGCTGTACATGAACATTCGTTCAAGGCTCATCATATTTTTTGCATTTATACTGCTGCTTTCGCTCGGCACGGCCGCAGCCGAATTCACGTTTGAAACGCTTGAGGACGGCACCCTGTGTATAACAGGCGCCGTTTCGGATGAAGCGATCCTCACCATACCTTCGAGCGTAGACGAAATCGCTGTGACCCGCATAGGTGAGGGCGCGTTCAAGGGCAATCTGTCCTTAAAG
>JAFPYA010000333.1 GCA_017412445.1 Clostridia bacterium | reverse complement strand
TGGTATACTACCCCTCCATTAAAGAGCTGGAGGAATTGAAAATCTGCAAGCAGTTTTCCGAGGAAGCCTACGGCGGCATGCCCATTCAGATAGGCTTCTGCAACGGCCACAACCACCTGCTCAACGCCGTCGAGTATCACATGGATTCCGAGCTCAACTACGCCTGCACGGACATGATACTGCTCGTAGGCAAGCGGCAGGACATCGGCAAGGATCTCACCTACGATACCTCCAAAATGCAGGCCTTTCTCGTAAAGAAGGGCACGCTGGTTGAAATCTACGCCACCACGCTGCACTACGCCCCCATAATCACCACCGAGGACGGCACCTTCCGCTGCACCGTGGTGCTGCCCAAGGGCACTAACGAGCCGCTGCCCAAGAGGGGCAAGGCGCACACCAGGGACGACGTGCTTCTGACCCACGTAAACAAGTGGCTCATCGCCCATCCCGAAAGCGGGCTCGACAAGGACGGCGCATTCGTCGGCCTCAAGGGCGAAAATATCCGCATTTGATGGAGTCGCATGCCCAAGAGGTGATTGACGCCGTATCCTCCATAAGGCTTACGGCCGTCAGTCTCGAATACGACATTCACGGTCTGATTGAGCAGCGCCTGAAAAACGCCGGAATAGAGTTTGCGCACGAGGCGAAGCTCGGGCGCGGCAAGCGGGTGGATTTCCTGTGCGGCGCGACCGCCGTGGAGGTCAAAAAGGGCACTCCCTCCCCCGCCGTGCTGCTTAAGCAGGTGTCAGGCTATCTTTCAAGCGATGACGTCTCCGACATAGTGATTGTAACAAAAGGCAGAGTTAAGCTTCCCGCCGCAATTGGCGGGAAGCGGGTTTTTATGATTTCACTTGACAGACTTTGGGGTATTTCCTTGCCATGAATTTTCCCTCCTATCTCGAATCTCCCAGGGAAGGCGAGCGCACTTACGGTACGCTCAGCTATAACGCGCGTTCAAAATGCTGGACGATAAAGGGCGACCCCTGCGTGACCGAGCTGGCAAAGCGCCTGTTTCCGGGCTGTGACGGCAGAGGGCGGGGCGTGGCGCGCTTTACCGCGCACAGGCGCATTATAGGCGAGCTCAACTGGCTGATGCTGCGCTACCCGCTCGAAATAAAGAGCACGGACAAGGCGCGCTGGGAAAAGGCGCTTGACGAGGCGCGCGAGTTCGCAATCAGGCGCGAACAGAGCCTCACCGCTCCGCAGTACGTGCAGCCGGACGAGTTTGTGTTCTCAGGCAAGCTCATGCGCTTTCAGCAGCAGGGTCTCAGCTTTCTTTTGAACAATCGCCGTACTCTCCTTGCGGACGAGATGGGCCTTGGAAAAACCGTGCAGGCGCTGGCCTTTATCGCCTCGGCGGACGCCTTCCCCGCACTGCTGGTGGTGCCGCCGCACCTCGTAAGAAACTGGGTGAACGAAGCCGAAAGGTTTTTAAAGCCCGACGGAAGCCTGAGGGTGCACGTCATTCGCGGCCTCAAGCCCTACGAATTGCCCGAGGCCGACGTGTACGTGGTGCACTATCTGCTTTTGCGCGGCTGGAAGAACCATCTGGACAAGTATCGCTTCGGCGCGGTGATATTTGACGAAATACAGGAACTGCGCCATTCCGGCACCGAAAAGTATTCATCTGCAAGCCTTCTGAGCGAATGCAGCGAAAACATAATAGGCTTGAGCGGTACGCCTATCTATAACAACGGCGGCGAAATCTGGAACGTGATAAACATACTGGATTTTCACTGTCTCGGCGACTGGGAGAGCTTTACCCGCGAATGGTGCTACGGCTACAACAACAAAATCGTGGCCAAGCCCGAACTGCTTGGCGAGCATCTGAGGCGCGAGGGGCTTATGCTCAGGCGCACTAAGGACGATGTGCTTAAGGAGCTGCCTCCCAAGCGCAGGCTGGTACAGTATATAGACTTTGACGACAAGCTCTATGCCGAGCTCATGCGGCCGCTTCGCGAACGCTTTACGAGCCTCGCCTGCGCCGAAACGCCATCCGAAAAAGCCTTGATAGAGGAGCAGATCTGTCAGATTCAGCGGCAGGCTACCGGCGTCGCCAAGGCGCCCTACGTCGCGGCCTTCGTCGCGGCGCTGCTCGACGCCGACGAAAAGGTGCTGCTAATGGCGCATCATCACGCGGTGATGGACATATACAAAAAGGAGCTCAAAAGCTACCGTCCCGCCTTCATTACCGGGCGCGAGGACGACGCAAAAAAGGCCGAGGCGGCCGAAAGATTCATGTGCGGCAAGACGGATCTGTGTGTGGTATCTCTGCGCTCCGCCAGCGGTCTCAACCTGCAGAGGGCTACGTGCGTGGTGTTCGGCGAGCTCGACTGGTCGCCCGCCGTGCACTCTCAGGCCGAGGACAGAGCGCACAGAATTGGCCAGAAGGATTCGGTTCTGTGCTATTACCTCGTCTCCCCCTCCGGCAGCGACAGCGAGATGCAGGACGCGCTCGGCCTCAAGGTGAGCCAGTTCGTGGGATTGATGGGCGACGAGGTGCCCTCCCAAAGGGAAGAATTCCTGCGCCAGAGCGAGGCGCGCGAGCACATAAGCCGTATAGTAGAAAAGCTCAGGCAAAGCTATACCTGACAATATTACGTTTGGAGGTTGAATAGTTTTTGATTGTCAAGCATTCAGAGCGCAGGCACTTCTTCAAGTGTCTTGGATGCAGCAGGGAATTTACACTTCAGGCGGGTGATTATGTTTTTGATTGCCCCTACTGTGGAGAGCAAGTCAGATTTCTGCGCGAAAAATCAGATGCGCCCGGGATAGATAAAATTTATCCTTTCGGGATAGACGAGATTGAATTAAGTCATATCGTCCCGCAGAAAATACTGCACATCGAGAAAAAATACGAGATTAAGCATTTAATAAGCTTCCACGCTGCAGGCACGCTTTATGCGGACATCAGCCTCTA
>JAFPYA010000332.1 GCA_017412445.1 Clostridia bacterium | reverse complement strand
TGCTACACCTTAGGCGCAAGCGCACCGCTGAGCGCGATGGACAGCACCGTTTGCATGGGCGCGAGCGTTTCGATGCTGCACGGCTTTAACACCGTGCGCCCCGATACTGCAAACAGGGCCGTGGCCGTAATCGGCGACAGCACCTTCCTGCACAGCGGCATAACGAGCCTGATAGACATTGCCTACAACCGCTCGATATCCACCGTGCTGATACTTGACAACTCCATAACCGGCATGACCGGCCACCAGCAAAACCCGGCAACCGGCTTCACCCTCAAGATGGAAGCCGTACCGCCCGTGAGCCTCGAAAAGGTGTGCGAGGCGGTGGGCATCAGGCGCGTGCGCAGCGTAGACGCCTATGACCTCAAGGCCGTTGAGGCGGCCGTGAAGGAGGAGCTCGAAGCGGACGAGCCTTCGGTGATCATATGCCGCCGTCCCTGCATGCTGCTCAAATACGTAAAGCCGAAGCCGGCCCTCAGCGTGGACAGGGACAAGTGCCGTGCCTGCCGCGCCTGCATGAAGCCGGGCTGCCCCGCCATTCGCTTTGAGGGCGGCAAGGCGCTCATTGACGCCAACCAGTGCGTCGGCTGCGGCCTGTGCGGCCAGCTTTGCGCGTTCGGCGCGATAAAGGAGGGCTGAAAATGACTAAATCCATAATGATAGTTGGTGTAGGCGGACAGGGCACGCTGCTTGCCAGCCGCCTTATAGGCCACGTGCTCGTTGAAAAAGGCCTCGACGTTAAGCTCAGTGAGGTGCACGGCATGAGCCAGAGGGGCGGAAGCGTCGTCACATACGTGAAATACGGCGACAAGGTCTACTCCCCCATGGTTGACAAGGGCGAGGCGGATTACATACTCTCGTTTGAGGCGGTGGAGGGCGCAAGATACCTCGAGATGCTCAAAAAGGGAGGCACGCTTATCACCAACACGCACGAAATATATCCCATAACGGTTATTTCCGGCGCGACGACATATCCCGACGCCCCCGTGAAAAAGCTTAGCGAAATCTGCAACGTAAAGGCTGTGGACGCGCTGACTCTCGCCAAGGAGGCGGGCAGCGACAAGGCCGTAAACACGGTGCTGCTTGGCATGCTGTCCGTGTTCATGCCCGAAATTGAGCTGGACAGCTGGCTTAATGCCATAGACAAGCTGGTCAAGCCTAAATTTGTCGAATTGAACAAAAAGGCCTTTCTGTCGGGAAGAGCGGTATGAACATAGCCGTATACCTGGGGTCTTCGGGCGGGAATGCACCGGAATACGCCGCGCTCGCCCGCGATTTCGGCGCGTGGATAGGCAAAGCAGGCCATTCCTTGATTTACGGCGGAACCGCAACGGGGCTGATGGGTGAATTGGCCTCCTCCGCGCTTGAAAACGGAGCGAAAGTTACGGGCGTGCTGCCCGACGTGCCCGTAATAATGGCGCGGCGTCATCCGGGGCTTACCGAGTGCATCTGCACCGCCAGCGTAGCCGAAAGGCGCAGCCGCATGATAGAGCTTGCTGACGGCTTCGTGGCGCTGCCCGGCGGTCTGGGCACGGTTGACGAAATAAGCGAGGTTATGAGCCTTGCAAGTCTCAAAATACTTGCTCAGCCCATAGTGCTGCTGGGCGCGAACGGCTACTATGAGCCGGTCAAGGCCTGGCTGAAGCACATGATTGATGCCGGCTTCTCGAGACCTGAATACTATTTTAACACGCTAATTACCGAAAGCATCGCGGAGGCCGGCAGCTTCCTGACCCTTCACAACCCAAGCGTAAAGCAACATTAACATCAGCGCAATAATGTTGTACTTTGCCAAAGCGCTTCATCTGTGCTATAATCATTTCAGGTAAGGTCTATGCCTCCGGAAAGGGGAGAACAAAATGACAATTCGGCAATCGGCTGAAGATTATCTCGAATCCATACTGCGCCTGAGAGAAGAAAAAGGCTATGCCCGCTCCATAGATATAGCGATGTCTTTGGGCATTACGAAGCCTTCGGTGAGCGTTGCGATGAAGCGGCTGAGGGAAAACGGCTATATCACTATGGACGAAAGCAACTACATCACCCTTACACCGGCCGGGAGCGAAATTGCGACCCGCATTTACCATCGTCACAAGGTGCTCACGAAGTTTTTTGTCTCCTTGGGCGTGGACGTGGATACGGCTCAGGACGACGCCTGCCGCGTGGAGCACGTTATCAGCGAGGAGAGCTTTAAGGCCATAGATCGCTATACAGGCTCACTCAAGCAATAAGCTTTCGGCATTTGCGCCGCGAGGATTGCCTCGCGGCGCGTATTTTTTTGCCATCGTGTCTAATGGACGCGGCAGTTTGGCCTTCAACTGCTTCTTTATTCATGTTACGCTTTTTCGCAGGCAGAGTTAAATAATTCTAACTCCTTGACAAGAGCCTCGGTATGGCGTACAATAGGCATAGTTAGTTATAAGCAACTAACTTATTGAATTCTGAGGTGGTATGTTAAAGTGTACGCGGTAGAGTTTAAGGATGTTTCAAGGGTTTACAGAAACGGCGATCACGAGCAAAGGGCGCTTGATCATGTCGATTTGCAGCTCCCTGCCGGCAAGTTTATAGTGATACTCGGCCCCAGCGGCGCAGGCAAGAGCACGCTGCTCAACCTCGTTGGCGGCCTTGACAGCCCCACCGAGGGCACGATACTCGTGGACGGGCAGGATATTTCGAGGCTCACAAACAACGAGCTTGCGGATTACAGGGCGAGCACAGTCGGCTTTGTGTTTCAAAGCTACAACCTTATTCCCACGCTCACAGTGATTGAAAACGTGGCGCTGGTAAAGGAGATAGCAAAGGAGCCGCTAAGCAGTCACGACATGCTTAAGGCCGTGGGGCTTATAGACCACAGTCATGCCTTCCCCTCCGAGCTCAGCGGCGGCGAGCAGCAGCGCGTGTCTATTGCGCGCGCGCTTGCCAAAAACCCCAAAATTCTTTTATGCGACGAGCCTACCGGCGCGCTTGACAGCGAAACGGGCGTGATGGTGCTTAAGCTTCTGCTTTCGATGGCGCGCGACATGGGCAAGACGATAATCGTGGTCACGCACAACCAGAACATTGCCAAAATGGGCGACGTGGTGGTGCGCGTCAAAAACGGCAAGATCGTCTACTGTGAGGAGCAGGCGAATCCTCTCTCTGCGGAAGAGGTGGATTGGTGATGATGCTTAAAAAGCTGCTGAGAACCCTGCTGAAATACAAGGCGCAGTTCATATCGATGGCCATAATGATTGCGCTGGGCATAGGCGTGTTTCTGGGCTTCAATATGGAGTGGTACACACTGCAGGTTAACTCAAACAGGTTTCTTGACGAAACCGGCTTTGCCGATTATCGCTTATACGATACCGAAAGGGGTTTCAGCGCGGAGGAGCTCGAAAGGATACGCGCCTTAGACGGCGTTGACGACGCCACGCGCTTTATGTCGATTTCGATGGGCGTAGAGGGCACGGACGACATAGTGATTCTGTCCGTGAGCGAAAACATGAACGTGAGCGGCTTTAAGCTTATGGAGGGCGAGCCCTACGACCCCGAAAGCACCGACGGCATGTGGCTCAGCGACTCATACGCCGCCTCAAACGGCATAAATACAGGCGACAGCCTGACGCTAACCTACAAGAATTATACCATCACCGGCACGGTCAGGGGACTGATAAAGGCCGGGGAGCACATGATCTGCCTCGTCGACGAGAGCATGATGATGCCCGACTATTCGTCCGGCGGCTTCGCTTACGTCTCCCCCGCGCTTCTTGAAAGAGTGGTCGATGAGGAGATAGCGCGCGTGCTTGACGAAAACCCACTCTACAGGCTTGCGGGCGGCCTCATCTCCAGTGAGCGCGAAAGCAGCATAAACCGTCTGTTCATGCAGATAAACGTAATAAGCGGCCTGAGCAAGGCGGAGTTTGTCGAGAAGGCGGACGCGGCGCTCGGACGCACGTGCATGGTGGCCTCAAAGGCCGAGACCGTCTCGTGGGCGGAGACGCAGGGCGAAATCAACGAAGGCAAGACGATGGGCAGCGTGCTTCCGGTGCTGTTCTTGGCTATCGCCGTGCTGACCATGGTCACGACCATGCACCGCATAACCGCAAACGAAAAAACGCAGATAGGCACGCTCAAAGCCTTGGGCTTCCGCGATAAGCGCATACTCGTTCATTACAGCAGCTTTGCCCTGTTCATAGGCCTCGTAGGCACCGTTCTCGGAGTGGGCCTGGGGTATCTGCTGGGCTGGTACATAATGAACCCAAGCGCCGCGATGGGCACGTACATAGACATGCCCTACTGGAGACTGCATGCGCCCTGGTTCACGTGGGCGGTAATCGCCGCGATAATACTCCTGCTCGTGTTTATAGGCTTTATGTCCGTGCGCCGCATGCTAAAGGGCACCGCCGCGGATGCACTCAGACCATACACTCCCAAAAAGATGCGCCACCTCGCGCTCGAGGAGACCCGGCTTTTCAAAAAGCTGTCCTTCGGCACGAAATGGAATCTGAGGGACTGCTTCCGCCATAAATCGCGTTCGTTCATGACGCTGTTCGGTATATTCGGCTGCGTTGTGTTGCTGCTGGGCGGTCTTGGAATGCGCGACACGATGGACGCCTTCATAGACAGCTTCTACGGCACCGCCATAAACTACAGCGTGCGCATAAACCTGAATACCGAAACCGCTTACAGCGAGGAGGACTCGGACACGGCGCGCGAAAGCTACAATCAGGCTGCCCTGGAGCTGTGTGAAAAGTACGGCGGCGACTGGTGCGCTCAGTCCTCCGTGCAGATAGTGGACAAGGCCTGCGGACTTGAAATTTATTCAATCACCCGCGACAAGGTGCGCTTTCTGGATGGGGACATGGCGCCTGTGGCGCTCGCTGACGACGGCGCATACATCTGCACACGCATAGCGCGCAGTTTTGACGTAGGCGCAGGAGATTCCCTCAGCTTCTCCCCCTACGGAAGCGACGATAAGTACACAGTAAAGATAGCAGGTGTAATCAGTTCGCTGAGCGAAAGCGTGATAATGAGCGAATCCTACGCCAGAAATCAGGGGATTCCCATCACCGTCACCTCCGTTTTCACCGACGAAACGCAGATTGAAAGCGGCAACGCGCTCATACAGAGCTATCAGACCAAGCAGGCCATTATGGACTCGTTTGATCAGTTCATGGAGCTGATGAACGTGATGGTAGTGCTGCTGGTGCTGGCGGCGATTGTGCTGGGTATAGTTGTGCTCTACAACCTTGGCGTAATGAGCTACGTCGAGCGCTACCGTGAGATGGCGACGCTCAAGGTGGTGGGCTTTAAGGACGCAAAAATCGGCCGCCTGCTCATAAGTCAGAACCTCTGGCTTACGGCGCTTGGCATAATAATCGGCATACCGCTTGGCGCGGCAGTGCTCGACTACCTGATTAAGGCGCTGGCCGCAGAATATGAATTGTCTATGGTTATCAGCCTTACGACCTACCTGTTCACCGTATTGCTGACCGTAGGCGTATCGCTCGTGGTAGGCCTCATGGTGGCAAAAAAGAACAAGCGCATAGACATGGTTTCCGCCCTTAAGACGGAAGAATAATACAGACTGTAGTCTGTTATAACAGAATTTTTTACAGACTTCAGTCGCTTACAACGCCCATGATTGATCAGTGCATCAATTTTTATTACCCTCCTGTTGGGATGCCGGCGCCATACGGTATCCCCTTTTTATGCTTTTGCGCCATGCGGCATGTGCGAACATTTTATGCAGTACCAAATATAAAGGGGCCCGCGCCGATTAAGCGCGGACCCCCTTATGCCGTTATTCAGTTTATGCTTTTGTACAAGGCGTCAATACCTGTACACCCTGTCCATGCAGCTGCCGCACTCGCTGTCCTTTGTGCGCTCGGGGCCGAAGTCCTCCTGTATGAGCATTTTGAGCTCGTCTATGCAGATTTTGCGCGTATCCTCGTGCTTTACGGCGAGGCTTGCGGCTATGCCCGCCGCGGTGCCGGTTATGAAGCAGCCCGGCATGACCCTGACCGAGGCCTGCATCTGCCTGTCGGTGCCTATACAGCGCCCGGCGACCAGAGCGTTTGAAAGCTTCTGAGGTAACAGGCTTCTGTACGGTATACCGTAGCTTTCGCCCACGCCGTAGTGCATGTCCTGAGTGTATTCCTTCAGGAATCTGTCGTAGCTCTCCTTGTCCGGCTTCATTATGTGTATGTCAACGGGATAGGCGTAGCGTCCGATTTCGTCCTCGAAGGTGGCGCGCCTCAAAAAGTCGCTGCCGGTCAGTTTGTAGTCCGTGACGACGCGGCGAGATTCCCTTATGCCCAGCATGTCTGCGGTGTAGCACAGATGGGCGTTTTTGTATGGGCCACCTATGTATTCGCGGTAGAATTTGCCGAACTCCGCCATGTAGGAGCGACCTCTGAGCATGCCCTTCGTGAGCGAAACCTCGTCCCTCGCATCGACCTCGAAGCAGTGGCCGATGTTGGCGCCCGCCACGGAGCTGTCAAGAGCATAAGGGAAAAAGCCGGACACGTGCCTGTCCTCCACCGAAAACACTCCGTCCCGAATCGCCTTTTCCAGCGTCTCCATAAAGTTTTTGTCGTTCTTTTGACTGTAGTCGACGTCCGACCAGATAGAGCAGAGGGTGGACGGCATGGTTGCGCCCGTCTCGTCGCCGAATTCAGTATCCGCGCCCGCCATCTCGCTTAAGTCCGCGTCGCCCGTACAGTCGATATAGATTTTGGCCTTCACAGCGAATATGCCGCTCTTGGCTGCGAGAATAGCCGCTTCTATGTGTCCGTCTGTCGCAATAACGTCTATCAGGCGCGTGAAGAAGCTGAAGCGAATGTTCTTCTCTGCCACGATCATGTCGTCGTAGGTCTTTTTGAGCGTTTCGACCTTTACGCCCATGAAAGCGCGCGAGTAGTTGCAGGCCTCCCCTACTACGCGGTTTCTGATTTCGCGCCCTACGCCGCCCACCAAAAAGCGCTCGCCGTCTGTGAACTGCGCAAGCGCAGGCACGAGGCCCGCAGTGCCGCTTCCGCCAAAGCAGCCGTTGTTCTCGGCAATAAAGACCGTCTTTCCCTGACGCGCCGCAGTTATCGCCGCCGCCACGCCTGAGGGACCGCCGCCCGCCACGAATATGTCAACATCGTATTTAATGGGAATTTGTTTTGAATAAAGCATTGAAAAACCTCCCCCGCTTGTGCTACAATGATTATACTCTCAAAATTATGAATGCGTCAAGCTTAAATTCTGTGCGAGGTGAGGATTATGGTTCTGCGTCCGTATCAGGCGCGCGACCTTGCCGGCGTGGGCAGAGTGTGGGAGGAGTGCCGCATATGCGGCGACACGCTCTACCGCCCCTTCGACGAAGGCTATTTTACTGAAAAATTCATCAAGACCGACTGTTATGAGCCTGAGCTTGTCACCGTCGCCGAGGAGGACGGCAGGCTGCTCGGCTTTACAGCCGGCTGCCGCAAGCACAGCTTTTTGAACAACGAGACCGAGAGCAACACGCCCGGCTACCTGACAACCATTATGGTATTGCCGCAGTATAGGCACAGGGGTATAGGCTCCGCGCTGCTCAGCGCTCTTGAGGATGCGCTTAGGAAGCTCGGCAAAGCAAGCATAGACGTAAGCAGCCTTAACCCCATAGACCTTCACTGGCTCATACCCGGCACGCCCGCCCACGAGCACAACAACATGCCCGGAGTGGACGAGAACTCCGATGCCTACGGCTTTCTTAAGGCACAGGGCTACAGGGACACGGTGCACGAGGTGGCCATGTATTTAAGCCTCGACGGCTGGCACAAAAGCGCGCTCGTCGATCAGAAGCGCACTGAGCTTGCCGCCCAAGGTATAAGAGCCGGCCTGTACGATCCTGCCGAAAGGTGCGAATGGGACACAATGTGCGATAGGGTGGGCAGCGAATACTGGCGCAAGGTGCTAAAGGACGAGCTTTCCTCCCCTGCGCCGCGGCCCATACTCGCCGCGCGGCATGACGGTCACATAGTGGGCTTCACGGGCCCCGTAGACGTTGAAAGCAGCGGGCGGGGCTGGTTCACTGGCATTTGCACCGATCCCGTGTACGAAAAGCGCGGCATCGCTACGGTGCTGTTCAACGACCTTATGGAGCAATTCGTTAATGTCGGTGCAAAGTATTCGTCCCTGTTCACAGGCACCGAAAACCACGCTCAGCGGCTGTACATAAAGACGGGCTTCAGACCAGCAAGGCACTTTGCAATGCTGAGGAAAGCACTATAGACAGGAGGCAACAGATAATGAAGACTGTAATGGCGGTCGGCGCTCATACCGGCGACGCGCAGCTTACGTGCGGCCTGCTGCTGAGCCGCGCGGCCGCTCAGGGCGACAGGGTAATCACTCTCGACCTCACCGCGGGCGAGCGCGGTTGTCCCAAAGGCATGACGACCGAAGAATTCAGGCAAATGAACATAAACAGCGCCGCCGAATTTGCCAAGGCTCTTGGCGGCGAAAGCATCGTACTTGACACGCCGGACGGCGAACTCGACTATTCAAAGGAGCTGGCTGTCAAAATCGGCGACATAATGCGCAAGTATCAGGTTACAACCGTTCTTCAGCACTGGAAGAACTCCATGCACAAGGATCACATCGCCGCAAGCAAGCTCACGACCGACGCCATATTCTTCGCGTCGCTGCCCTCGTTCGAGCGTCCGCTGCCGCCCGCGCCTGTTCGCGCGTGGTACTACGCCGAAAACTGGGAGGACAGCGAGGGCTTTGTGCCCTACGCCTATTTCGACGTAAGCGAAACCTTCGAAACGTGGAAGGAGGCGGTCAAAAAGCTTTACCTCACAGAGCACAGCCGCGATTTCCGCTATCTGCAGTACTACGAGGGTCTTGCGCGGGCGCGCGGGGCGCTGATTAAGAAGGACTATGCCACCGCGTTTGCCGTGGACGAATACTCAAAGCGCGTGCAACCGGAGATTTAATATGATAAAGTGCGGCATAGATAACATAGATACTGCGGACGCTCTCATCAGGGGCAGACGAGTGGCGCTTATGACAAATCCGACGGGCGTGGATATGCGCATGCGCTCGACAATCGACATTCTGAACGAAAAGTACCGGCTTACAGCGCTTCTGGCCTGTGAGCACGGCGTGCGCGGCAGCGTGCCGGCGGGCGAGCGCGTGGATGGCTTTACAGACGAGCGCACGGGCGTCAGTGTGTACAGCTGCTACGGCGCAAGCACGCATCCCCCTGAGGAGGCGCTCGACGCCTTCGACGCATTGGTATATGACATACAGGATGCGGGCGCGCGCTTTTATACGTTTATATACTCGCTGTCGGATATTATGCAGGACTGCGCCAGAGCAGGCAAGAGCGTGACAGTGCTCGACAGACCCAACCCCTTGGGCGGAGAAACGGTGCAGGGCACGATGCTTGGCGAGGCGTTTACATCCTTCGTGGGGCGCTTCCCCATGCCTACACGCTATGCGCTGACCGTGGGCGAATTTGCGCTGTGGGTCAGGCAATACCTGCACCTCGACCTCGACCTGACCGTGGTAAAAATGAGCGGCTGGAAAAGGCAGATGCATTACGGCGACACGGGGCTCATATTCGTGCCGTCCTCGCCCAACCTGCCTACTCCCCGCGCAGCCGAAATTTACGCCGGCACCTGCATATTCGAGGGCTGCAATGTAAGCGAAGGGCGCGGCACCGCGCTGCCCTTTGAGCTGATAGGCGCGCCGTTTGTCGACGCTTTCGAGCTTTCACACCGCATGAACGAAAAGCGTCTGCCCGGCTTTTACTTCCGCGAGGCGTATTTCTGCCCCACCGCTTCAAAGCACGCGGGGCAGCAGTGCGCAGGCGTGCAGATACATCTGCTTGACCCGGCCGTTGCCGACAGCCCGCTCATGGGGCTTACGCTCATGGACGAAATCCGCGCTATGTACCCGGATAAATTCGAGTGGACGGGCAGTATAGACCGCCTGCTAGGCACCGACGAATACCGTCTGGGCAAGCTCAGCGGCCGCGAGCTCATAGAGCGCGACCGTGAGAAGCTCAAAGCATGGCAGGAGCAAAGCCGGGAGTTCTATCTGTATTAAAGCCTCTTAAGCCTTATAAAGCAACGGGACGC
>JAFPYA010000331.1 GCA_017412445.1 Clostridia bacterium | reverse complement strand
CTCGGGCACGAAATCGAACAGCTGCTTTAAGAGGTGTTGGTCGGTCAGATAGTCCTCCAATAGCAGGCTCAGCGGCGTAAACACCGCGTAGTACGCCAGCACCAGCCCCATGGCCTTAGGCACGTTTGAGGCACTTTTAAAGGTGTAGCGACGGTTGATCGTAAAGTTCCAAAGCACGCTCAGCATTAGCGCAATAAAGTAGCTGAGCCAATAGTACTTCTGCCTGAATATGACCTCGTTGAGCAGCGTGAAAGAGCCTATCTGAATGATGCCTGCGCTGGCGGCGACGAGGGCGTACTTCAGCGTTCGGAGCAATTCTTTCTTTTTCATATTACTTCTGCATAAGCTCGGTCAGCATCAGGAACGTCAGTCCCTGACCGAAGGCCGTGGGCGCGACGGCGATCTTTTTGTAGTACTCAAGATCGTGCCCCATGCCGGTGCCGCAGGAAACGCCCTGTACCGCGCCGTTTTCGTCTATTTTGCCTACGACCGCGTCGGCGGCGAGCTTAGCCATATCCCTGTATTTGTCCTCCGTGAGCCAGCCGAGCCTGAGACCCTTCATCACGCCGTAGGCTATGCCCGCGGTCGCACTGGTCTCGCTGTAGACCTCTTCTACGTCTATGAGGGTGGTGTAGAGGCCGTTTACCCTCTGAAGCTTCCAAAGTGCCAGCACCTGATCCAGCCACGCGGTCTTGATCATGCGCATGGCGGCGTTATCGCGCTTGGTTATGTCGTAAAGCTCTATAGCGGCCACGGTGTACCAGCTGTTGCCCCTCGCCCAGAAGGCGTTTGCAAAATTGTGGCGGCAGTCGAACGTCCAGCCGTGATAGAACAGGCCGACCTTCACGTTTTGCAGATAGCGCACGTGAATGAGGAACTGATACTCGGCTTCGTCTATCAGCTCGGGGCGGCCAAGCACCACGCCCGCCTTGGCAAGGAACAGGCACACCATCATCAGCGTGTCGTCCCAAAGCTGCTGATAGTGCTTGTTCCACACGGTGCAGTGCTGCAGCCCGCCGTACTCGGTGCGCGGCATTTCGTTAAGCACCCAGTCAAGCCAGCTCTCTATAACGGGCAGATACTTTTCGTTTTTGGTCTCCTGATACAGGCAGGTTAGCGTCAGGCAGGGGCACACGGAGTTCACGTTCCTGTGCGGCTGCTCGGGCGAAGAAAGCATCTCGTCGTACCACGAAACGAGGTAGTCCAGTATGCTCTTGTCCCCGCTCATCTGCCAGGTCTTGTATATACCGTAAAGCGCCACGCCCGTGGGCCAGTCCCAGGACTTCATGTTGAGTCTGCCCTGAAACTCATCGTCCGCCGAAGCGTTTTTAAGCACGTCAAGCACCTTGTCCGCAAGCGCCTTGTAATCCATTTAACTGCCTCCCCATAATAAAAAATCAATAGCTGAAAGCATTATAATACTTTGGCGGCATTCAAGTCAAGCAAAATTGATGTAAGGGCGCGAATAAATGCCGCCTTTTGCACTGATTGAAAAGCAAGCCACGTCGCTGCAGAGCAGGGATCGACACAAACATGCGAGCCATTGGATGCGCAAGATGATCGGCAGCGCGAGGTTCAGTGTGCTTTTTTTGACGATTGACAAAAAGGAAAGCGTCACTGTATAATGTTTTTGGACAAACAAAAGAGAAGAAGGAATTCGGATTTAATGAAGATGAAGAGATTGCAGTCATTACTTCTGTGCGTCATTGCACTGTCGCTTCTCTCGGCAAAGGGAGAGACATATTCCGCGCCGGGCGATGTCTACTACCACCAGCACGCGGCCTGCGCCTTGGGAAACGGCCTTGAGGTTGTCCAAAGCACAGAGGAGTTGTTCCCTTGTCCAATCTGCGCGGACGATCACGCAGTGCATGAGGAGCCGGAGGCGTTTATCCTTGGCGATACGGTCATCATCCGGATGCCCGATCAGTGGATGCGCGAAAGGCCCGACATCGGCCTGGTGTTTGCTTCCTGGGATAAAAACGTTTATTCAGGCAATGAAGCCGCCAGCTTCGTTTCAGAAATGCTGCACGGTGCCGACTACAGGGCGTTTCTCGAAAGCGATGACGCAGTTGCCT
>JAFPYA010000330.1 GCA_017412445.1 Clostridia bacterium | reverse complement strand
GAGACCATGACCGCCGCAAAGTGGCTGATAGAGAGGGGCGTTACGCTCAAGGGACATCCGCTGTGCTGGCACACGGTGTGCGCACCGTGGCTTATGAAGTATTCAAACGAAGAAATACTGGATAAGCAACTTAAGCGAATACACAGGGACGCTACTGCTTACAAGGGCGTGATCGACATGTGGGACGTAATAAACGAAGTCGTCATTATGCCCGTGTTTGACAAATACGACAATGCCATAACACGCATCTGCAAGCAGATGGGCCGCATTAAGCTGGTTAAACAGGTATTTGAGGCGGCTAAAGAAAGCAATCCGAGTGCAACGCTCTTGATAAACGACTTCAATACGAGCGTCTCATACGAAATACTGCTTGAAGGCTTGTTGGAGGCAGGCGTACCGATTAGCGCAATAGGCATACAAAGCCACCAGCATCAGGGCTATTGGGGGCTTGAAAAGCTGAACGATGTGCTTGAGCGTTTTTCACGCTTCGGCCTGCCGATTCATTTTACCGAAAACACGTTGATTTCAGGCGAGCTGATGCCGGAGCATATCGTAGATCTGAACGATTGGCAGGTCGATGAATGGCCGAGCACTCCGGAAGGGGAGGAGCGGCAGGCGCGAGAAATCAGCGAAATGTACACCACATTGTTTAATCATCCGTTGGTTGAGGCCATCACAACATGGGACTTTAATGACGGCTGCTGGCTCAAAGCGCCTTCGGGGCTCGTGCGCACCGACAACAGCGAGAAGCTTGCCTACGCGGCGCTTGACAAGCTGATACACGGCGAATGGGAGACACATGAGACTGCCGTAACGGATGAAGAAGGTTATATTGAGTTTACGGGCTTCAAGGGCGATTATACCATTAAAACAAATGCGGGATCAGCAGCCCTGACGCTTGAAGGCAATACGGAAGCTGGCATAGTGCTTGCTTAGACTACCTGAAAAAAACAACGGAGCTGCCGCTTGCAATAAGCGACAGCTCCGTTTGTTACGATGCTTTATTTCAGCGTGATTATAACCCTTCTGTAAGGCTCTTCGCCTTCGGAGTGGGTCTGCACATATGGATTGTCCTGAAGCGCGCTGTGCAACACGCGGCGCTCGTAAGGATTCATCGGCTCAAGCACAACACGTCTACCACTCTTGCGGGCGCGGTTTGCCATGCGCACGGCGAGCTTGCGAAGCGTCTCTTCGCGCTTTGCGCGGTAATGCTCAACGTCTATGGTAACGCGGATGTATTCGTCCTTGTCCTTGTTGACTGTGAGGCTGGTCAGATACTGTATGGCGTCGAGAGTGTCGCCGCGGCGGCCTATGAGCACGCCAAGCGTATCTCCGCTGATGTCCACAAATATCTGCTTTTCCTCTTCAAGCATGCGAATTTCTACGTCGACCTGCATAAGCCTGGTTATGCCGAGTATGAACTCATACGCCTTTTTGGCATCTTCGCTTAAGCTGTCAACATCGAGGGGAGGAAACTCTCTGGCAGGCTGAGATGCGATGGCTGTCTCAATCTGCTCGGCAGCCTTATCCTCAACGATATTTTCCGCGGTAGCCTTAGGTTTCTTTTCCCTGGGCTTTCTTTCTCTGCGGGGACGCGCGCTCTTTTCGGAAACACTTTTCTCTTCGTTTTCAGAGACGGGCTCGCTCACGGTCTGTGCTTCCGCTTTGGGGGATTCCTTGGGTTCGGCCTTCACTGCCTCCTTGGCAGGCTTCGGCGATTCCTTTTTCGAGTCCTCGGTTTTTTCGGACTTTTTGTCCTTCTTCTTTTCTGTCTTTTCCTTGCCTTTGCCTGTTTTCAGTTCGGGAGCAATGGAAAGGGTGGGCATTGCTATGTCGAAATCGATGTCATCTTCGACAGCGGGTTCCTCGGTCACAGTTATTCTGACCTTGGCGAGGCGGCCAAACATGCCGAACAGGCCGGGACTGCCCTTGTCAAGGACCTCATGGGTCACGGCGCTTATATCGACGCCAAGCTGCTTTAAGCCGGCGGAAAGCGCCTCTTCAACGGTTTTGCCGCTGGATTCTATAGTTCTCAAGGCTGAAGTGCCTCCTTCGTATTCTTATCCTTTTTGCCTGTATCGTTTGAAGGTTTATTCTGATCTTTCTTTTCCTTGTTACTGAGATAGAAGTTGATGCCGTAGCTCGAAACGATGCTCCAAACGTTTACAAACACCCAATAGATGGCAAATGCTGCAGTGCTCGACCAGCAAATCCAGAGGGACATGATGGGGAAGAGCCACTTCATTATTTTGCCGGTGCTGCCTGCGGCCTGAGAGGTGCTGTCGCCGGATTTGGCGGGCTTGTTGGCACCTGCATCGGGTGTGGCAGGCTGAAGCTTGCTGGCCAGCACCTGCGTAGCGCAGGCCAGTATGGGCAGAACGTAGTAGCCGTTTACGTAGCGGTTAAACTTGGTGGGGAAGGAGATGCTTATAAAGCCAAGTATGCTGCCCTTGTAGCTGTCGACAGTATCGGCCAGCGCAGTATCGATTCTTGTGCCGAACACAGTAGTGGTCGCGTTCGAGCTGAGCAGATAGTTAATATGCTGCATCAGGGACGCGTCTACGCCGTTCAGGGAGCCAAGATACTCGAGAATGACGGCGTTGTCATAACCTGCCGAGGGCGCAAGCACGTAATGTATCGTGTCGTAAGCGTTGCCAGATATACCTGCGGTCTGAATCTGTGCAAGCAGAGTATCCAGAGTCACGCCGTTTGACTCCTCGTTGATGAACGCGGTTATGCTTTGGATGAGGTTGGCACCGTCTTCGACGTTGAGACTGTTGATTATGGTCGATATGATGCTGATCTTGTCGCTGCCGGTCAGGCCGAGAGCATTCACGTAATTGTTTACAAAGCTGAGAGCATCGTCGTTCTTGAGTATGTCGCTGTACTGATTCAGAGTTG
This sequence comes from Clostridia bacterium, assembly GCA_017412445.1. Taxonomy (GTDB): domain Bacteria; phylum Bacillota; class Clostridia; order Christensenellales; family Aristaeellaceae; genus RUG14130. The sequence continues at coordinate 3,903 of JAFPYA010000330.1, read as the reverse complement.
TGGAAAGCTCGCTTACAGTCGGGATAACGAAGCGGTTCATGTTGTCAGCCTGAAACACGCTTTTTATCCAGAACCAGGACTGAGTGTTGCCGAAGTCTGCGGTAAACTCGGTGATAGAAGCGGAAACGCTGGGCAGCTGTGCCCAGTTGAGCCCTATATAGGAGCCGTCCTCGGCAAGCCTCGCAAGCCCGGAGCTTTTTGCCCATTCGTAAACCATGTTCACCTGCTGCTGAGCGGCTACGCGGCGCATAGCGGTAAACATGATGATTAGTATGGGCATCTGAATAAGTATGGGCAAACAGCCGCTCAGGGGATTTACGTGATTGTTCCTGTAAAGCTCCTGAGTTTTGCGGTTAAGCTTCTCCTGATCGTTGGCGTAGCGCTTTTTGAGCACCTCAAGCTGAGGATTCAGCATGCTCATGGCGCGCATGGATTTGCGGCTCTTTATATCCAGAGGCAGCAAAACCAGCTTCACAAACAGCGTGAAGACAATTACGGCCCAGCCGTAATTACCCACCCATCCGTTTATCCAGTTAAGGATGTTGACAAAGATTGTGGTCATTTGAGGTCCTCCTCGTTTACTGCCGACGGAACCGGATCGTATCCGCCTTCATGAAAGGGATTGCACCTTAGTATTCGCTTAAACGCCATCGCGCCTCCGCGAAGCGCCCCAAAGCGATTTATGGCGGTGATTGCGTATTCGGAACAGGTAGGCGTGTACCTGCATGCCGCGGGCAAATGGGGGCTTATCGCACCTTTGTAAAAACGTATAAGCGCCACAGCAGATTTTCTGGGCAGCTCAATCTGCTTTATTGTCTTTGCCATCGTCAAACAAGCCTGCACGCGCGACCAAGGCCTTCATATGTGAAGTCAACACACTGTGAGGCGTATCCTTTGCACTCTGACGAGCTACAAATACATACTTTCCAGTTTTTACATGCGAACGAATGATACGGAAGTCTTCCTTGAAATAACGCCTGAGCCTGTTGCGATTAACGGCGTTGCCTACCTTTGAGGACACCGAAAAGCCCACTTTAAGCTCCCTTGAGGGAACAAAAATGAGCACAATATGTCTGGAAGGAAAGCTTTTTCCTTTCCTGTAAACGTATTGATAATTTCGGTTCTTTCCAAGTGAAAACTCTTGTCTGCCTAAACGATAGGGACGTTTATCAGACGGTGAGACGCTTGCGACCACGTTCACGACGACGCTCGAGTACGTTGCGGCCTGCCTTGGTCTTCATGCGGGCACGGAAGCCGTGCACCTTGGCGCGCTGGCGCTTCTTGGGCTGGTAAGTTCTGAACATAGTGGTACTTCCTTTCTGATATGTATTCTTTGGCGGCAAATGCCTGTTGAGCCGCCGGTCGACGTGCGCCGACCTTTATTGAATCGTCCGCGAAAACCCTGTTGCGTTCACGGACAGGCATTTCAAAAAAATTGTCTTTTATCCACAGACAACTATTTTATTATATTCATATAAATGTCCTTTGTCAACAAAAATCAAATGCTGTCGCATAATTTTACGTACACAAGGCCCTTCCTGTGTGAATAGAAATTTACAAAATTAACCCTTGACAGAGTGGGCATCATGCGGTAAAATACATTTCGTTCCTTAGGGGCATGGTGTAATGGTAACACGTGGGTCTCCAAAACCTTTGTTGAGGGTTCGAATCCTTCTGCCCCTGCTTAGTCCCGACGTTGAGTTCGGACTTTTTATTATATGTTTAATCTAAAGAAGCAGCGGCTCTGCTTGGAATACATAAAGCCGCTGTATATTATGCAGGTTAAACAACTATAATCTGAGACGGACTATTTGTTTACAGCTTATACCCGATTACCTCAAATTTTCCGTCCCCAAAGCCTACGTTTCTTTGCCCATCAATAACTATACCGTGTTCGCTGAAGGACAGCTTAAGCACGTCCTCAAAAGGCGTGTTCGTATAGCAAATGTGCAAAATGAGACAATCGTTTACGGTTGCCGCTCTGACTGCAAGATCGCTGTGGTTTACTAGGCGGCTCAGGCTTGCTTCGGAAGTCTGAATGTGCTGCCATGTATCAAGGCAAAGAGGTATGCAAATATCCTTTCCGCTTTGGTCATTAAGGCAGACGCAATCCTGCTTGACTTCTATTGACTCAAGCTCGGCATGGTTGTCCCTGTTCAAACGATATTTGCCAATCCACTCGCTATTAACGACAGGCGGCGTATATTCATCACTTGCTTCTTCCCAACATGCGGGGGTAACGCAATACTTGAGCCTTTCTAATTGAGAAGCGTCATTGTTAGAGGGAGCGTCAACCCCGGGCAAAACATTGTCCCAGATGGAACGCATTACCGCGCCCATGTCGGTAACGCCGCTGTTTATTGCTATAACCATGTCCTGATCGGGGCAGATGATGCAATATTGACCGAACGCACCGTCCCCGCGGAAAATGTGCTTTGAAGTGCACATCCAGAATTGGTAGCCATAGCCGCGTCCCCAATCGGAATCGCCGCCGGTGGGCGAGTTGTCTGACCAGGGGGTCTGTGCGTCCTTTATCCATTGCTCGTTAAGCAGCTGCACGCCGTTCCATTTGCCCTTCTGAAGATAGAATTGCCCAAGCTTAGCAATATCCATCGTGCGCACGTTAAGGCCGTAGCCGCCCGTGGCAACTCCTGTGGGAGATTCCTCTGTCCATATATCCTCGCTCATTTCGAGAGGTGTGAACAGCTTTTCTATGAGATAATCCACAAGCTTTTTACCAGTAACCTTCTGCACTATCGCGGAAAGCATATAGGTTGCGTATGTGTTGTACATAAAGTGCGTGCCTGGCTCAAATTCTATGTAGCTTCTCAGAAAACATCTTTCCCAGTTTTCGTCAATGTGCATAGGTTCTTGACCATGTCCGGTGTTCATGGTAAGCATGTGCTTGACGGTGATATGCTGCATGTTCTCGCACGGAGAGTTTGTGAGCAGCTCGGGAAAGAAGTCTATGAGCCTGTCGCTCGTTTTAAGCAGCCCGTCTTGCACGGCAAAGCCTACGGCGGTTGAGGTAAACGACTTGCTCAGGGAAAACAGCATGTGCTTTTTGTCCTTGCTCCAGGGTTCAAACGAAGCTTCAAAAATGATTTTGCCATGTCGCAAAATGATAATAGAATGCATGTGAAGCTTCTTTTGCGTCATGTCGTCAAGAAAGCGCACAATGCCGTTCCCGTCCACGTTTACATCTTTGGGTGCACAGTATTCAAACATATGTAAGCCTCCTTATGGAATCGGCTATGATAGAAAGCTGCCTGAGAGAAAGCTCTCAGGCAGCCGTAATATGTTTATCAGTCTTCCGCTTTGCCGGCGCAGCCCAGAACGTCGATGAGCTTGTGCTTCACCATTTCCTTGATGTTGGCGCGGGCGGGCTTCAGATACTGACGAGGATCGAAATGATCGGGATGCTCGTTGAAGTACTGACGGATGGTGCCGGTCATGGTCAAACGCAGGTCGCTGTCGATGTTGATCTTGCAAACGGCGCCCTTGGCGGCCTGACGCAGCTGCTCCTCGGGAATGCCGACCGCGTCGGGCATCTTGCCACCATTGTCGTTGATCATCTTTACGTACTCCTGAGGTACGCTGGAGGAGCCGTGCAGTACGATGGGGAAGCCGGGCAGACGCTTTGCAACTTCGTCCAGAATGTCGAAGCGGAGCGGCGGGGGCACGAGGATGCCCTTCTCATTGCGGGTGCACTGAGCGGCGGTGAACTTGTAGGCGCCGTGGCTGGTGCCGATGGCGATGGCCAGGGAGTCGCAGCCGGTGGCCTCAACAAAGTGCTGAACGTCCTCGGGACGGGTGTAGCTGCTGTTCTCGGCTTTGACCTTTACGTCGTCCTCGACGCCGGCCAGAGTGCCCAACTCAGCCTCGACCACTACGCCGTGATCG
>JAFPYA010000329.1 GCA_017412445.1 Clostridia bacterium | reverse complement strand
TTCGGATTTCTACGCCCCGTTTGAAAAGGAGCTTGAAACCGCCGAGGCGACGCTCGAAAAGGTCAAAATTGAGGACGAGGTTTCAGACGTGCCCTGCGCAAGCTGCGGAGCGCTGATGGTGTACAAGCGCGGACGCTTCGGCAGATTTCTGGCCTGCCCGCGTTTCCCCGAGTGCAGGTACACTCAGCCGGTGTTCACTTACATAGAAGCCCCCTGTCCCAAGTGCGGCAGCCGCCTCGTGGTGCGCATAAACAAAAAAGGCCGCAAATTCTACGGCTGTGAAAAATATCCAGAGTGCGACTTTATTTCATGGGACATGCCTGTCACCGAAAAGTGTCCCGAATGCGGCGGCATGATGGTGTATAAGCGCGGCAAGAACAATACCGCCTGGCACGTGTGCACAAACGAAAGCTGCCTCAAGCGCGTCGAGGTCACCGCAGACGAGGGTGAAGGCGCCGATGAATAATACCGTAACAGTCGTGGGCGCAGGCCTTGCGGGCAGCGAGGCGGCATGGCAGCTGGCAAAGCGCGGCTTTAACGTGAGGCTTTACGAAATGAAGCCCGCCTGCTTTTCGCCCGCTCATACCTCAGAGGGCTTTGCGGAGCTGGTGTGCTCAAACTCGCTCAAGGCCGAATATCTCTCCAGCGCAAGCGGTCTGCTCAAGGCCGAGATGCGAATGCTGGACAGCCTCATACTAAAGGCCGCTGATGCCTCGCGCCTGCCTGCGGGCGGCGCGCTGGCCGTCGACAGGGACCTGTTTTCGGGTTATGTGACGCACGCGCTGAGTGAGATGCCAAACGTGGAAATACTGCGCCAGCGCGTGGACGAAATACCCGAGGCGCCGGTCATTATAGCTACAGGGCCGCTCACCGACGACAGGCTCATGGCGCGCATTCAGGCGCTTGACGGCTTCAGCGATCTTCACTTTTTTGATGCCGAGGCGCCCATAGTGACCGCCGACAGTCTCGACATGAGCAAGGTCTTCGCCGCCTCACGCTACGGCAGAGGCGAGGACGACTACCTGAACTGTCCCCTGACAGAAAGCGAATACAACGCGTTTTACGATGCACTGATAAACGCAGAAACCGCGGACGTGCACGATTTTGACAAAAGCATGGTGTTTGAGGGATGCATTGCCGTGGAGATACTGGCTTCGCGCGGCAGGCAGACGCTGGCCTACGGCCCCATGAAGCCCGTGGGGCTGACGGATCCGAATACGGGAAGGATGCCCTACGCCGTAGTGCAGCTCAGGCGAGACAACATGGCGGGTTCGCTGTACAATCTGGTAGGCTTTCAGACGCGGCTCAAATTTGGCGAGCAGAAGCGGGTCTTCTCAATGATACCCGGCCTTGAGCACGCCGAGTTCGTACGCTACGGAGTGATGCACAAAAACACGTATTTAAATAGCCCGGACGTGCTGGATATAAATTACGGGCTTAAAGCAAATCCGCTTATCCGCTTTGCGGGGCAGATGACCGGCGTCGAGGGCTACATGGAGTCCGCCGCGTCGGGTCTTGTGGCCGCAATCGGGCTTTCAAAGCGCCTAACCGGCGAAAGCGAGCCCGATCTCGGGGAAATGACCCTGCTTGGCGCATTAAGCAAATATGTGACGGTGAAGCAGAAGGATTTTCAGCCCATGAACGCCAATTTCGGGCTGCTGCCGCCATATGAAAAGCGGATAAGAAACAAAAAGGAGCGCTACGAGGCGATAGCACAGCGTTCGCTTCACGCGCTCGCGGATATAATCAATACGCAAAGGCTTTAACGGAGGACGATATGACTGAATTCAGAGGTACGACCATTTGCGCCGTTAAAAGGAACGGCATGACCGCCGTCGCGGGCGACGGACAGGTGACGATGGGCGAAAACGTTATAATGAAAAACTCCGCCCGCAAGGTGCGCAGGATATTCAACGACAGCGTGGTTATAGGCTTTGCCGGCTCGGTATCCGACGCGTTCGCGCTGAGCGAAAGATTTGAAAACATGCTGACCCAGTACTCCGGCAACCTGCAGAAGGCCGCCGTGGAGCTGGCGCAGGGCTGGCGGCTCAACCGCGAAGCGAGAAACCTCGAGGCGCTGCTCATAGCGGCCGACAAGGATGACCTGTTGCTGATTTCGGGCACCGGCGAAGTAATAGTGCCCGATGAGGGCGTGCTGGCCATAGGCAGCGGCGGCAACTACGCCCTGGCGGCGGCGCGGGCGCTCGTAGAGAACACCGACATGAGCACAGAGCAGATAGCCGACAAGGCGCTGCACATCGCCGCGTCCATCTGCGTCTACACCAACGATCACATAACAGTCGAGGTGGTATAATGAATACGCTTACACCCAAACAGATAGTTACAGAGCTTGACAAATATATAGTGGGTCAGGACGAGGCCAAAAAGGCGGTTGCCGTGGCGCTGAGAAACCGCTACCGCAGGATGCAACTCGCCCCCGAAATCCGCGACGAAGTCACGCCCAAGAATATACTCATGGTGGGTCCCACGGGCGTGGGCAAAACCGAGATTGCCCGCAGGCTCGCAAAGCTTGTTGACGCGCCGTTTGTAAAGGTGGAGGCCACAAAATTCACCGAGGTCGGCTATGTGGGCAGAGACGTGGATTCAATCATCCGCGACCTGACCGAGGCGGGCATCCGCATGATAAAGGAGCAGCAGACCGCACAGGTGCACGATTTGGCGGTGCAGGCGGCAAACAACAGAATAGTAGAGCTCATCACCCACCCGGTAAAGAAGAAGACAAACCCCATAGACATTATCCTCGGCAACCGTCCGCGCGAGCCCGAGCTGAGCGGCGAAGAGAAGGAAAAGCTTTCGAGCAAGCGCGAGGACATACGAAGGGCGCTTGAAGCCGGTGAGCTCGAGGACGACATAGTTGAGGTCGAGGTCGAGCAGTTCACCCCCCACTCCGACATTCCCGGCACCGACATGAACATTAACGATATGATGGGCGGCATGCTGCCCAAGAAGACCAAGCTGCGCAAGGTGCCCGTGAGCGAGGCGCGCCGCATACTCACCGCCGAGGAAGAGGATTCCATGGTGGATATGGACAAGGTCTACACCGACGCCATCTCCCGCGTGGAGCAGCACGGCATCGTGTTCATAGACGAAATAGACAAGGTCGCGGGGCGCGGCGGCTCGGGTCACGGTCCTGACGTGTCCCGCGAGGGAGTGCAAAGGGACATACTGCCCATAGTCGAGGGCTGCACGGTCAACACCAAATACGGCCCCGTACGCACGGATCATATACTGTTTATCGCCGCGGGCGCTTTCCACGTGGCAAAGGTGACCGACCTGATCCCCGAATTGCAGGGCCGTTTCCCCGTGCGCGTTGATCTTAAGCCCCTCACGGTCGAGGATTACAAGCGCATACTCACCCAGCCCAGGAACGCGCTGATAACCCAATACAAGGCGCTGCTTGGCGTTGACGGTGTAAACATCGAATTTGAGGACGACGCGCTTGAGCTTATTGCGAAGCATACCTACGACGCCAACGAGAACGGCGAAAACATAGGCGCGCGCAGGCTGCACACGGTGCTTGAGCAGATTCTGAGCGACATCGCCTTTAACGCGGGCGGCGGCGACGCGCCTGAAATAACCGTGACCATAAACGCCGAATACATAAACGGGCAGCTCAAGAGCGCCGTAAAGGAAGCCGACCTCAACCGCTTTATACTGTAAGGGTGCAAGCTTCAACGCCTCTGCCGCGATAAAGCGGCGGGGGCGTTTTTAGAAAGCACCGATTAAACCAAATGTCTTTCGGGCGAATGAATCCTTCGTCAGGTGTGATTGCATTAAGTTAAAAGTATTGAAAAATGGATTTCGTCTATTCTAATTTTGGCATTTTCGGT
>JAFPYA010000029.1 GCA_017412445.1 Clostridia bacterium | reverse complement strand
GGCGAAGATCGAAAAGACCGCGCAGGCCATTCTGGACGCCCGCGCCCTGTACCCGGACAGCAGCCTTGCCGACCTGTACGACGATTTGACAATGCCGCCGGAGCTTCGCAAGGCCCACCAGCAAAACGACCGCGCCGTCATGGAGGCCTACGGCATGAGCGTCAAGGACACCACCGAGAGCAGCTGTGTCGCTGAACTAATGCGCCGCTATCAGGCTTTGACAGCGGCAGAGGGCAGCAAATGAAGATTAGCTTTTGACGCTTATGCTGTAATATCCTCAAGTATCATTTAGCAGATTTAGCGGCAAATAACGCGGGCATTTTCAGGCTTGCGCCTGCGTTAGCTTTCTTATCCACGTGAAGCGGTTTACCTCAACGGCGGCGACGGCGCATTTGAGCAGCTGGTCGCTTTTGAGTATGAAAAACACCCACACGGGCGGCAGATGCCACACGTAGGCCGCAAGCAGCGAAAACAATAGCACTATGCCCCACTGGAATATGAGGTCGTTGTAAAACACGAACTTGGTCAGCCCGCCGCCGCGCACTATGCCCGTAAGGCAGGGCGCCTGATACGCCGTGCCCACGGAGGTTACTGAGAGCACCAGCAGAAACTGCTTTGCGAAGCCTATCGCCGCGCCTGTCTCAAGGCGGAACAGACGTATCACGGGCATCCTGAGCGCAAAGATGGTGGCGCCGGTTATGAGCCCCGTGAGCACGAACAGCGCCTGCATTGTGCGCACGTATTCCTTAAGGCGCGGGTTGTTTTCGCCTATTAACTTTCCTGTGATCACGCCCGAGGCGTTGCCGCCGCCGTAGGCGAACACGCTCACCACGTTGAACACGTTTATCGCAAGGGTGTTTGCGCTTATGACGTCGCCGCCCATGTGGCCGATTATCGAGGTCTGTATGAACATCGCCATGCCCCAGCTGGCCCCGCCCAGCATTATGGGCGTGGCGTATTTGAAATAGTCGCGCCAGAGCACCCTGTCGAAGGAGAACATGCTTTTGAGCCTGAGCTTAAGCTTTTTGTCTATGAACAGAGTAAATACAAGCGCGGTCACAAATTCAAAGCCGCGGGCGATAAGCGTGGCGTACGCCGCGCCGCGAACGCCCATCTCCTCGAATATCCAGTGGCCGTATATCATGCAGTAATTGAAAAATATGTTTACCACCATGCTTATAAGCATCACGAAAAAGCCCAGGCGCGCGTTTTCGACCGAGCGCTGAGACGCCAAAAGCACCATCGTCAGGCACCAGATGGGGTAGGTGAAGCGGATTATGCTAAGATATTCGCAGCCTGCGTCGAGTATGTCCTTGTCCTTGTTTAAGAGGCTCAGTATCTCGCGGGGCAGTACGCTCGCCAGCACAAAGAATGTCACGCCGAATGTGAGCGCGGTGGTCAGCCCCGCCGAGGCCACCCGCTTTATGGGGTCCGTGCGCCTCTCGCCCCAGTACTGGGCGGAAAGCACTATTACGCCCTCGCCCGCGCCGTTTACCACCATCTGCAAAAGAAACTGTATCTGGTTGGCCAGCGCCGCGCCGTTGAACGCCGCGCCGCCGTAGCGCGACAGCATCACGTTGTCCACCAGCGACACGCTGAAGGTGAGCAGGTTCTGAAAGGCGATGAACAGCATCAGCCTGAAGTAGGTTTTGTAAAACGAGCCGTCGCGGGTGAAAATGCGCATGGTTTTTTCCTTTCGTAAATCAGGGGGCGGTCAGGAGCAAAGATAGGTTTTTATCTGTTCAAGGCGGGCGTTTGCCTCGCTTTTGCCGACGAGATAGGCCTTTTCGAGCCTGTCCGGGTGCTTTTCCACGCGGTTGACGCCGAGCTTCTCGGGCGGGCGCATAACCAGCCACTGCCCGCTTTTTTCGCGCGCGTCTATTTCGTCCATCTGGCGGTTGTACATCTCGTGGCGGCGTAAAAGCGCCTCGTACAGGGCGGGATATTTTCTCAGCAGCAGCTTTGTAAGGCGCTTAAGGCCCATGGGGCTTTTGCGGTAGCCCGCGGGCTGAGTGAGTATGAGCACCAGCTTTTCATAGCCGTTTTTGACCATTATGCCGTAGGGCACCGCGTCTACGATGCCGCCGTCCAGATACTTTTTGCCCTCAATCTCCACCGCGTGGGACACAAAGGGCATGGACGCCGAGGCGCGTATCCACTGCATCTCCGTGTCGTCAGCCTTGAGGCAGTTGCGGTATGCGATTTCGGCCTTCGTCACCTCGGTCGCGCCCACGTAAAAGTCCATGGGGTTCTGCCTGTACGCCTCGCGGTCGAATATGTCCAGCTCGTCCGGCAGCACGCGGTAGCAGAAGTCCGCGCCGTAGAGGTCGCCGGTAAATATGAGGGAGCGCAGGGAGCAGTAGCGCGGGTCGCGGCAGTACTTTAAGTTGTAGCGCAAGGGGCGGCCAATCTGGCGGGACTTAAAATTGCAGCCGAACGTCGCGCCCGCGGAGATCCCCGCCGCGCCGTCAAATACGATATCGTTTTCCATGAGCACGTCCATCACCCCGCAGGTGAACATGCCGCGCATCGCGCCGCCCTCCATCACGAGACCCTTTTTCATATAAACTGCCCTAAGCCCCCGTAAGTATGATTTCGCGGCATTATACCACACGCCGCCCCGCCTGACAAGCGCCGAGGGCGTAAAAATAGGCGTATTTTTGCGCATATTTATGCGCCGCGATTGACCGGACGGGGGCTAAGCTGTATAATAAGCAAAAATACATATAAAGGAGCTTCACCGTGAAAGCGATTGCGACTGTCCGCCTTAGAATACCCGCGCTGCTGCTTGCGCTTTTGCTTCTGTCGCTTGCGCCCGCGCTTTCGGAAGAAAAGGTCAGCCCCTTTGACACAGCGGCGGTAAAGGTAAGCGAGCTTACGGACGGCATGGAGGTGTATATAGTAAACGCCGCCTACGGTCAGGCGCTGACGCCTGAAAGGAAGGACAAGGGGCTCGCCACGGCGGAAACCTACGAGCGGGACGGGTATCTGTACACGCTTGCTTCCGCCGCCCTGTGGCGCGCGGAAATCCAAAGCGACGGCACCTACGCCTTCTCCTCGGGCGAAAAATATCTTTCGGCGGAGGAAAGCGGAAGGCTCGTTCTTAAAGAATACGGCACGGGCGCGCTCTGGCGCCTCACGTTTCGCACAAACGGCTGCACGGTCGAGAGCGCGTATCTTACCGGCAGCGCGCTGGAATACTATCCGCTTTCGGACGCGGTGGTGCTCTACAAGACCGCCCAGAACGAAAGCTTCAGATACGCGTTTTACGCGCCGCTTGACAAGGACGAGGCGGCAAAGCTCACAGACGCGCTGCCCGAACGAAAAAGCGGCGAAGAAAAGGACGAATACGCCCTGACCCTCTTTGAAACCACCGACCTTCACGGCTACCTCGCCGACACCTCGGCGGCGGAAAGCGAAAACTGCACCTATCCCCTTGCCGCGATAGCCGCGCGCGTGAACAAAGCGCGCCTCGTTCACGGCGAAGAGAACGTGCTGCTCCTGGACGGGGGCGACATGTTTCAGGGCAGCGCCGTCTCAAACGAGGTGGACGGGCAGTCGGTTATGGCGGCGCTGGACATAATGAAATACGACGCGGTGGCGCTGGGCAACCACGAGTTCGACTGGGGCGTCAGGAAGGTCATAGACCCGGACGCGACCCTTGGCTCATACGACGTGTTCGGCTTAAGCGGAAACAGTAAAATACCTGTACTGTGCATGAACATAAGCCAAAGCGGCGAGCCTTCAGACATCGCCGTGCCCTTCGCGATAATTGAAAAGACCGCCTTTTCCCAAAGCGGGGAGGCGCGGACAGTGAATATAGGCGTGATAGGCTGGGCGGAAGACTACGGCAGCTCGATTTCAAAGGACGTGTTTTCGGGCGAAGGCTACAGCATACGCGAGGACTACAGAGCGCTTGAGGCGCTGGCAAGCGCGCTGAAGGCAGGCGGCTGCGACGCGGTGATAGTGCTTGCGCACATGGACGCAGCGGTGCTTGCGCATAAGCTGAGGATAGACAGCGATGTGGATCTGGTGCTGGGCGGGCACAGCCACTTCCCCGAATGCGGCGTAAGCGGCAGCGGCATACCCTACATGCAGGCGTACTGCTACGGACGCGGCTACTGCGAGGCGAGGCTGGTTTTAGGCAATGGCTACGCCCGCGTGGACGGGGCGCGGTTTGTGTACTTAAGCAAGGACGACACGCTCTGTCCTGACGGCGAGGCGGGGGATAAATTTGACCCGGAGGTGCTGAATGTCGCCCTTGAAGCGGCCTCGTATGTGCGCGAAACCGTGGGCGGCGCGCTTGCGATAATAGACACGGAGCTCACGCTTTCGCCCATAGACGGCTGTGCCATGAGCTGTACGCTGGGCAACTTCATGCTGGAGCTTGTGCGCGCGGGCGCGGGCGTGGACGTGGCCTTTACCAACATGGGCGCGCTGAGAACGGGGATACTGCTGAACGGCGCGGCCTCGCGCGAGGTCAGCGCGGCGGACATATACACGGCCTACCCCTTCGACAACGACCTGTGCGTGTACGAGATAAGCTACGGCGAATTGCTCGGTTTGCTTGACGCCGCGCTGAACGGCGGGGCGGGCGCGCGCCTGACCATGAGCGGCATAGACTGCTATTACAGCGGCACAAATGTCACACGGCTCGTGAGCGCGGGCGGCGAGGTGATATACGACAGGGGCGTCTGGGCGGAGGGGTGGCAAGAAAGCACGCTTACCGTGAGCGTGAACGCCTACGTGTCGGATTTTGGCTCTCTGCCCTTCTCCAAATGGAAAAAGGAGGGCAGGGAGATGACCCTCGGCACTGAAAAATACATAATCGTCGCCGCGCTTGAAGCCTACGGCGCGGGCGGCATTTACCCCGTGGACACGCGCCCTCACCTTATAAACGAGGACGCACAGGCAAAATAAAGCCCCGGGCGGCTTTTGATCATTTCGGGAGGATTTGATGCGCAACATAGGCATTTTCGCCCACGTCGACGCGGGCAAGACCACCCTGAGCGAGCAGCTTTTGCTGGCGGCGGGGGCTATACGCACGCTGGGCAGCGTGGACAAGGGCACCGCCCACACGGATACGCTTTCGGTCGAGAGGCGGCGCGGCATATCCGTTCGCGCCAAGTGCGTGAGGCTTTCGTGGAAGGGCGAGGACATAAACCTGATCGACACGCCCGGCCACAGCGATTTTTCCGCCGAGATAGAGCGCTCGCTTTGGGCGCTCGACGGAGCGATAATGGTGGTTTCGGGCGCGGAGGGCGTGCAGCCGCAAACCGAGCTGCTCTTTGAAGCACTCAAAAATCAGGGTCTGCCCGTGATGTTTTTCATAAACAAGCTGGACAGGGAGGGCGCGGATCTGAAGCGCGTGACCGTGCAGATACGAAAGCGCCTGAGCGACTGCGCCGCGCTCATAAGCGACCGCGACATGCTGACCGAGACGCTCATAGACAAGGACGAGGCACTGAGCGAAAAGTTTCTTTTGGGCGAAGAGATAAGCGTAAGCGAGCTTCATTCCTCGCTCAGCCGCCTTGCAAGGGAGGGCAGCGTGTACCCCGTGCTCTCCGGCTCGGCGCTAAAGGGCATAGGTACAGAGCAGGTGCTCGACGGCATAAGGGACTTTCTGCCCCCGCCGCGCCCGGGCGGCGACGCCCTGTGCGGCGTGGCCTTCGCGGTGGAGAGGGACAGGCTGCTGGGCAAGGGGCTGTGGGTGAGGCTCTACGGCGGAAGGCTTTCAAACCGCGAGGCGGTCACACTGCCCGGGCGCATAGACCCGCTCACGGGCGAGACTGCGCAGGTTGAAAGCAAGATAACCCAGATTCGCGGCGTGGACGGCGCGGACGCGGGCGCGCTTAAGGCGGGCGAAATCGGCGTGGTGTACGGGCTTAATCAGATGAAGGTGGGCCATGTGCTGGGCGACGGCGCGCTTCTGCCGCGCAGGGTTCAGCCGGGCGGGCTCAGGGAGCCGCTCACCACCGTCAGAGTGGAGGCGGATGACATCTCAAGGCAGAGGGAGCTTGCCGCCGCCTGCCGCGAGCTGGCGGAGGAGGATCCGCTGCTGAGGACCCGCTTCGTCAGCGCCACGAACGAACTGCACATGGACGCGATGGGCGCGATACAGCTCGAAATCCTCGAGGACGCGCTTAAAACCCGCTACGGCCTTAATTCGCATTTCGGCGACCCCACGGTCATATACAAGGAGACCGTCGCGCGCGAGGCCACGGGCTTTTGCGCCTACACAATGCCAAAGCCCTGCTGGGCGATACTGCGCTTCAGCATCGCGCCCGCGCCCCGCGGCAGCGGCGTTAAATTCCACTCCGAGGTGCCGGGCCGCGAGATACTGCCGCGCTACCAGCATCAGGTGGAGCAGGCGCTGCCCCTCGCGCTCTCTCAGGGCAGGCTGGGCTGGCAGGTGACGGACGTGGACATTACGCTGACCGGCGGCTCGTACCATCAGTTTCACACCCACCCTCTGGACTTCATCGTGGCCACGCCCTGGGCGATACAGGACGGCCTCAGAAACGCGGGCACAAAGCTGCTTGAGCCGGTATTGGAGCTCAGGATACGCGTGCCCGAAGGCGTGACCGGCAAAATAATGAGCGACGTCATAGCAATGCGCGGCGAGGTAGTGTCTGTGGAAACAGACTCAGACATGAGCGCGCTTGTGGCCTATGTGCCCGCCTCCGAGTGCATGGATTACCCCACCCGCCTCGCCTCCGTCTCCTCAGGGCGCGGCGGCATGAGCGCCCGCCTCGAAGGCTACCGCGACTGCCCGCCCGGCACAGGCAAGATCGCCGCAAGGCGCAGCGTAGACCCGCTGGACACGGCGAAGTACATATTGGCGGCGCGCAGCGCACTCGAGGGCGGGATATACGACGAATAGATAGGAGCCGCAGGTTTTTCAGAGAATTTGGAGCAGGAAAGAGAAATGGTTGAGCATCGCCCACTTCATCAGTCAGCCTGCGGCTGTCGCGCTCCAAAAGCCTTCCCCTTGTGGGCGCGAAGCGCGGTTCGGGGGTGAATTGACGTCCAGTGGACGTCAAGAGCCGAACCGTGACCGAGCCCGCAGGCGAGAAGGTGGCCGAGCGAAGCGAGGTCGGATGAGGTGGATGGGCGATGATGGAACCGCGAGAGGCAAAGCAATTATAACTTTCCGTAATGAACCGGCAAAAAGGAGCTGTTGTGCTTTTGCAACAGCTCCTCTATTCCTTTATCCTTGTGTATTATTTTCCCACGCACTCCCTCATTATCCTTTCAGCTGCCAGGAGGGAGGCGCGGCCGGTCTCCCTGTTGCCGAGCTTTGCGAGGGCGGCGGAGACTCTTTTTTGGTAGGCGGCCTCGTCAAAGGCAAGTATATTGCTGATGAGGGCATCGTCGTCCTTTGACACGGGAAAGCCCCAAGTGTCTATGGGCGTGTAAAAATCGCGGTCGGAGATATATTCGTCTATGTCCGGCACAAACAGAAACACGCTTTTTGGCACCAGCGCCGCGTCCCATATGCAGGAGGAATAGTCGGTTATCAGCGCGTCCGCGGCCATCAGAAGCGGCTGCATGTCTGGGTAGGCGCTTACGTCCATGTCTGAAGCGAACGGCACGCCGTTTTTGTCGGCGTGATGCCCGCGCGAAAGCAGCACCCACTCGCCGCCAAAGCGCTCCTTAAGCGCGTCCCTCAGCCTTTCGGCGTCGGGCACTTTGGGCACTTTTTTGTCCTTCTCGCGGTAGGTGGGGGCGTAGAGGCATATTTTTTTGCCCTCCAGCCCCAGCTCGCGGCGCACGTTTTCGGCGATTCTTCTCCAATCGCCGTTTACGAGCGGGTCGTTTCTCGGCATACCCGCCTCAAGCACCTCGCCTTTGTAGCCGAAGGACTCGCGCAGGGTCATTTTTGTAAACGCCTCGGAGGAGGACAGATACAGGCTCGCGCCCTGCTGCTGCAGGCGTATGTAGCGGCCCATCAGCCCCTTGGGGTAGCTCACCTTTTTGTACGCCCCGCCGCCGTGCCAGGTTCTTAGGTAAAACTGAGCCCTGCGCCGGGGAATGTGGGGCTTATAGTAGGTGTTGGTGCACACCACCCTTGACGTAAGGGCATAGTATATGAACTTAAAGCCCCGGTCGCTTATCACCTTTACGCCCTGAGGAACGAGCTTTCTGAACCTTTCGGGCTCGTGAAACGCCCACACTATCTCTACCCTGCCGCCCGCGATGCTGCCGAGCTTTTCGCTTATCGCCCTCGGGTTGCAGGAGTACTGCTTGCCGCGAAAGCTCAAAAACAACGCGCGCTTGCTTTTTACGGGCAAAAGCTTTAAGGGCGAAAGCGCCGCGCGACTGAGCAGCGTCACCAGGTACGACGCCAGCAGCTGAGACCTCTTCATCTCTGCGCCCCGCCCGCGCTTGCTTGCGCTTCGATTGTGTCATGTGCGGCGTCTGCCTGCGCCTCGTTTGTGTCAGGCGCGGCGTCTGCCTGTGCTTCGATTGTGTCGGCTGTAGCGTCTGCCTGCGCTTCGCCTGCGTACTGCGCGGCGTCTGCCTGCGCCTCGGCGCGCTCATCTGCGGCCACGGCGCTTGCGGCGTCAGCCTCGGCGCTGAGTGCGTTCGCCTCCGAAACGTCTGCGTAGGTGCCGTCGGTTTCGTCCACGGGCGCGGCGGTGGAGGCGATTTTTCTTACTATGGGGTGAGCTTTTCGGTGTTCGCTTTTCGGAGGCGTCATGTAGTCCGCGCCGTAGTGGCGGCGAAGGTAATTGTGTGCCTTACGGGGCAAAAGCACCTGCGCGCCCTCAAATTCGCCTACGCCCGCGGGCAGGAAGGTATCAAGCGGCATGCATTCGCCGAGGTAGTGCCCCGTGCCGGAGGCGAAGGTGACCAGACGGGTCTCGCACTTCCCGCGGCACACGGAGTCAAAATAGTCGTACCAGCCCTCATAGCTCATAAAGGAGGCCAGAAAGCCCAAAACGTTTCTGAAGTAGTATTCGAGCCTTCCGCGGGGCGTGCGCTTCATGTAGGCGGCGTAGACGGCAGAGCGGCATTTGAGCAGGTAGCGCGACACCGCGACGTAGGCGATAAAGTCGCACCACAGCCCCTTGAAAACGCGCTTAAAGGCGTTTTCGGGCGCAAAATCCATGGGCACTATGTCCAGCCACAGCCCCTTTTCGCCGGGGTCGCCCGCGTGGGAAGGCTGCACGTGCTCTGGGCCGTCCCGCCGTATTATCTTCATAAACAGGTTGCTTGCCCTGTGACCTTTTACGCGCGGCACCTGCAAAACGTATTTGTCGCCGAGCGCGCTGTCGAATATGAGCTTGAGCTTCTCGTAGTCCGCACGGGGCATAATGCAGTCCATGTCGTCGTCCCAGGGTATGAAGCCGCGGGAGCGCACCGCGCCAAGGCAGCTGCCGCCGCCAAGCATAAGCGTGAGCCCTTGCGTTTCGCACAGCTGCTTTACGTCCGAGAAGATTTCAAATATGAGCCTTTGCGCCTCGGAAATCTCCTCCTGAGTCATTTCGCCGGTGTAAAACTCGCCGACTTCTTTTGCGGCCTCTTCCTTTACCTTCGGCTTTGAGCCGTAGGGTCTGGTCTTTAAGCGTATGAGCTTATAGCACATTTTGTGCATCCACGTGGGCATCAGCTGCAGGCCGCAGGCGCACACAATGTCGTATATGTACCTCGGAAAGCTGATCTCCTTCAACTGCCACAGCTCGCGGTAGAACTCGTGCAGCGCCATGGCGTTTTCGCGGCCGTGGCGGCGTACGTGCATGTCTGTGCCCGCGCGGGCGTAGAGTATAGAATCGGCAAGGTTCGCGCCCACCGCGCCCGCGGCGTGCATGCGCATCCACAGGTCGTGATCCTCCACGCGCTTAAGGTCGGTGCGGTAGCCCGCCACCTCGAGCACCTTGCTCTTTTTGTACACGGTGCAGTTGTGGTTGAAGGGGCAGCGCGTCTTTGCGAAGCGCCATATCTCCTCATTGCCCAGCGGCAGCACGCGCCGTCCGGTCACGTTGCTTATGCTGCCGTCAAACTCATCTATAGTGCCCGAAAGTATGTCCACCTCGGGATGCGCCTGAAGAAAATCCATCTGCTTTTGCATCCTGTCGGGATAGCACACGTCGTCCGAGTCCATGCGCGCCACGTACTCGTTTTTGCACTGCTGCAGCCCTACGTTAAGCGCGTTGCCAAGCCCCGTGTTTTTTTCCAGCGGCACCACGTTGAAAAGCCCCTCGTGACAGGAGACGCACTCGTCTATTACTTTATCCAGTTCCTCCGTGAGCGGGCCGTCCTTTACCAATACTATCTCGTCGGGAGGCAGCGTCTGGCTCAGCACGCTGTCAAGGCTCATGCGCAGGTTGGGCGCGGTTTCGGCCGCGTATACGCTCATAAGCACCGAATATTTGTTACTCAAGCCCAAAGTCTCCTCCCTCCTTGTAGCCCTCTTTGTAGAACACCGCGAACACCGTCTTGGTGATTATTCTGAAGTCGTAGTCGAAGCCCACGTGGCGCGCGTACACGCCGTCCAGACGCGCCTTCTCGGCGGGCTCAAGCTCGTCTCTGCCGCGTATCTGCGCTATGCCGGTTATGCCGGGGCGCACGGAGTAGGCGCCGTTTCTGCGCCGCTCGTCGTCCAGCTCGTACTCGTTCCACAGGCAGGGTCTGAAGCCCACAAAGCTCATGTCGCCCTTCAATATGTTTATAAGCTGGGGCAATTCGTCAAGGCTCGTTATTCTCAAAAACCTGCCCACGCGGGTTATGTAGGCGCGGCTCCTTTGCATAAGGCGCGTGGGCATCTCGCTGGGGGCTTTAACGCGCATGGTTCTGAATTTAATTATCTTAAAGGGCTTTTCGTCCTTGCCTATGCGCACCTGAGTGAAAAACACGGGGCCCTTGGAGTCAAGCTTTATCGCAAAGGCGATAAGGGCAAACACGGGAAGCAGAGCAATCAGCAGCAAAAAGCTTGCCGCCACGTCCAGCGCCCGCTTCACATATCGCCTGTACACGCCCATACCTCCGCACATTTTATCACCCTGTATTATACAACACCTGCAACACTTTCGCAATACTTTTTTAAGGAATGGAGGGGTAAAATATAAGGAAACGGGAAAAGCGGCCCGATATCGGGTCTTTGTGTTTTTGAGCACGCAAGCGCCCCGGCCTGTCCGCTGTTTCGGACGCAGACCGGGGCGTTTTTTTGTTTATACAATTGACTTTGGGCTTATGCGCTCAGATTTCCTTCACCAGCTCGCGGCACAGGTTCACGAGGTCGTATCTCACGCCTTCGCGGCTGCGCCAGCCTCTTTCGTCCCAGTCCTCGCCGCTTAAGTCGTCGCCGCCGTAGATGAGCGCGCCGTATGAGAAGGAGCGAAAGCGCGCTACGGCGATGCAGCCCGCCTGCTCCATTTCTACTATCCTTGCGCCCTCGTTTTTGCGCGCCGCGATTCTGTCCTCTGTCTCGCGGAAGAGCGCGTCGGTCGTCCACACCAGTCCCCGCAGGTAGGGAACCCCACGCTTTTCAAGCTGAGATACGATCTTATCTGTCACGGCGGGGTCGGTGTATACGATCCTCGACGCGGGGATGTAGTGGTAGGAAAAGCCCTCGTCCCTTATCGCGCCGTCAACTACCAGAATCTGCCCGACCTCTATGTTTTTGTCGAGCACGCCGCCGCCGCCACAGAACATCACCTTCGTTATGCCCATGGCGTTGAACAAATCGAGGTTTCCGCCGCAGGCGGGGCAGCCCACCTGACCCAGCGTGATAAGCACGTCCGGCGAAACGCCAAAGCGGTACACGGTCACGGGGTTTTCGCCGGGGATGACCTTGCAAACCGAGATTTTATCTTCCCTGAGCAGCTTGTCTATTACCTCGGGAAAAAACGTGATTACCAGCTTGTCCGTGTCAAAGCCGTCGCCCGCAAAGTGCGCGGGGTTGAGCTTTGCGGTGGGACTAACGTCAAACTCCAGTATGGGAAAATCGTTTTGCCGAAGCATGGTTTCCTCCTGTGTCAGCGGGCGCGCAAGGGTTTATACGTTTATTGACTGGTCTTCTCCCTTGAGCAATTCGGCGTTTTGCCTGAGCACCGGCCTTACGCTCTCAAGGTACATTTCGGTCTGGCGCTCGGCCATGCCGCTTAAGCTTTCGGTGTTTATTATTTCGTCAAGCTCCTCGCGGGTGAGGCCGAAGGCGGGGTCGTTCTCTATGCGGGCGAGCAGGTCGTTGTCCGCGCCGTTGAGCTTTACGTTTTTGCCCGCGGCCACGGAGTGCTCGCGTATAAGCTCATGCAGCTTCTGGCGGTCGCCGCCCTTTTTCACGGCCTGCATCAGTATGTTTTCGGTGAGCATGAAGGGCAGCTCCTCGTTTAAATGCCTGCGCATCACGTTGGGGTACACGGTCATGCCGGAAACTATGTTGCGGTACAGCGCCAGTATGCCGTCCACGGCCAAAAACGCCTCAGGCACGGAAATGCGCTTGTTCGCGCTGTCGTCGAGCGTCCTTTCAAGCCACTGCACGCCCGCGGTCACGGCGGGGTTGAGCGCGTCGTTTATAACGTAGCGGCTGAGCGAGCATATGCGCTCGCTGCGCATGGGGTTGCGCTTGTACGCCATGGCGGAGGAGCCCACCTGCATCTCTTCGAAGGGCTCGTCGACCTCCTTCATGTGGCTCATGAGCCGCATGTCGTTTGCAAACTTCATGGCGCTCTGGGCGATGCCGCTAAGAGCGCTCAAAACGAAATAGTCCACCTTGCGGCTGTAGGTCTGGCCGCTGACCGGATACGCGCCCTCAAAGCCGCACTTTTCGGAGATGAGCTTTTCAAGCGCAAGCACCTTTTCCTCGTCGCCGTCAAACAGGCTCAGAAAGCTGGCGCAGGTGCCCGTGGTGCCCTTGCAGCCAAGCAGCCTCAGCCGCGCGCTCGTGAACTCCAGCGTCTCAAGGTCCATCATCAGATCCTGCAGCCACAGGCACGCGCGCTTGCCCAGGGTAGTGGGCTGCGCGGCCTGAAAGTGGGTGTAGGCCAGCGTCTGCAGGCCCTTGTGCTTTTCGGCAAACGTGCAAAGCGCGTCTATTA
The DNA here is from genome assembly GCA_017412445.1 of Clostridia bacterium. GTDB lineage: Bacteria > Bacillota > Clostridia > Christensenellales > Aristaeellaceae > RUG14130. The sequence goes on along the minus strand of JAFPYA010000029.1, from coordinate 15,434 downwards.
CCCTTAAAAGCTCCGCCTTGACGAGGCCAAGCGCCTCCTTCATGAGGATTATGTCCGTGTTGTCGCCCACAAAGCAGCTGGTCGCGCCAAGGTGGATTATGGGCTTTGCGCTGGGGCAGGCGAGGCCGTAGGTATATATGTGCGCCATAACGTCGTGGCGCACCTCTTTTTCGCGCCTGCGCGCGGTCTCGTAGTCTATGTCGTTTATGTGCGCGCGCATCTCGCCTATTTGCCCGTCAGTGATGTTCAGGCCCAGCTCCTTTTCGGCCTCGGCCAGATACACCCAGAGCCTGCGCCATGTGGAAAACTTGTGATCCTCGCTGAAGATGAACTGCATCTTTTCGCCCGCGTAGCGCAGGCAAAGCGGATTGACGTAGCTTTCGCTCATGATTTTTCACCCCGATATTTTTTATGAAACAATTTTATTCCCGCATTCAGTGCTTGTCAAGAAAAAAGCCGTATGAACGGCGCTAATTTGGGTTTAATTTTGCAGTGGAACGTGGTATAATAGTACGAAAGGGGACGAAAACGGGTTTTCGTTCAAAAGAAACATAAACAGCGGCGGGGAGGCACAAATGAAAAACGCTTTGAAGCGGATGTCGAGCTTGCTGGTTCTGGCGGTCACGCTGGGGCTGGTGCTGTACACCGCTTTCAAAAACGGGGATCTGACCTGCTCGGTCGAGGCGCTCAGAGGCCTGAGGATAGAAAGCGCAATAGCGGGGCTGGCGCTCACCTTCGGCTCGATTTTTCTTTACGGCTGGGGCGCGGCCTCGGCGCTGAGGCACATGGGGCACGATACGGGCGTAATGCCCATGTTCGGCATAGCCATAATCAGCGAGTTTTATTCCGGCATCACGCCCGGCGCGACCGGCGGCCAGCCCGTGGCGATATACCAGATGAACAGGCGCGGCCTGCCCGTGGGAGACTCCACAAGCGCGCTGCTCATGCCGCACGTGTGCTTTCATATAATGCTGGTATTGCTTACGACAGTGCTGGGCGCGGTCAATTACAGGTTTATTTCCTCTCAGGTCGACGGCTCGATGTGGTTGCTGATACTGGGCTACGCGCTCAATCTGGCCCTGACCGTCGGCATGATACTTTTGTGCTTCACGCGCAGACCCATACGCGCCATAATGAAGCTGATAGTGGGGCTGGCAAGAAAGCTGCGCCTTAAAAAGCTCATCGAAAAAGAGGACAGTATGCTCACCGGCGCGGACAGGTTTTACAACGGCATGCACAGGCTGTACAACAGCAAGGCGGAATTTATAAAGCAGCTGCTTTTGGCGGGCGCGCGGCTTGTGATGCTGTGCAGCGTGCAGTACTGCGTCTTTATTGGGCTGGGGCTTAAGGGCGCGTCCTACGGGCGCATGCTCACCATGGGCGTCATGCAGTACTGCGCCGCGGCCTATACGCCCCTGCCCGGCGCAAGCGGCGCGCAGGAGGGCGTGTTTGCGCTGTTTTTCGGCGATCTGATGCCGGGCAGCCTCACCGTAGCGGGCATGCTGGCGTGGCGCTTCATCACCTATTACGCCGTGCTCGCGGTAGGGCTCATAGTCTACTTTGCTATGAGGGTCAAAACCAAGGTGGAAATCAAACAGGAGACCGGCGTCTCCGCGCCTCTGCTTAAGCCGGACCTTGTCGAAAGCGGCCGCGAGCTTATACGCGAGGAGGACGAAATCGAAAAGCGCGAGGCGCCATACACCCCGCCTCTGCCTCGCCGCCAGAGCTTAAAACGCAACAGCGCCAAAATAGAAAAGCTCAAGCGCGCCCTGTCCTTAAGAAAGCAAAGCGGCCGCCGCCTGCCCGCGGTAAAGCGCCTGCTGGGCAAAAAGAAGCGCCCCGTAAGCAACCGCCACATAAACATAAACCGCTACCCAGGCGACAGCAAAAGGAGCAAAAAGCGCAAAAGGGGCCGTTGAACGGCCCCTCGCTTAAAATGAATCGAAGCTTGGTTTTAATGCTCTTTACGGAAAACTGACTCAAAGCCGCATTATCGGTAAGCCTGTATATCATACTTCCATTCCCATCAGTATGACTTCGTTTTCCTTTTTGAAGCCGTACCTTTCGTAGAATCCGGGCAGGATGCCTTCTGCGGCGGTTATCAGATGCACGCCGACCATGCCCTGCGCCTTTATATCGTTCAGGCAGCGTTCCAGAAGCTTTTTTGCGATGCCGCGCCGCTGAAATGCCGGATGAACCGCAAGATCGTTGATTTCAAAGGTTCTTCCGTAGTGAAAAAGCATGGATGTGCCGAGAATGAACCCCACAACCTGCCCGCCAAGCACATATTCGAGCCCGTAGGACTGCTTCGATTCCAGCAGCTCCCCGACGGGGATCATGGCATCATCGACCTTCCACGGGTCGTTCCAGGGCTCGCCGGAAAAGGCCCCGGCATAGATTTCACCGTAGCGGCCCAGATTTTTTTCGTCCATGCGACGAATTATCGGCCTGATTTTTTCAAGCCTTTTCCTGAGCAGCTCATAGCGCAGGTGCTTTTCCTCCTTTGCAAAATGCACTTCACGAAGCTGCTCACGGCGCTTATTGTAATCGAGCCTGACGTTTCCGAACTGCTCGCTTGTAAGATCGAACACACAGTCGCCCACTACATTGAAGCAGTGCCAGTTGCCGTCGTCGAGAGGCACTCCGAAAACCTTCCCGCCGAAAATATCCTGCATAAGAAACGCCGTAATCGAGCACTGCCCCAATGTCCTGTTGTCCGGCGACCATTCGCCTCGCATTCTCGGCGCGCAGGTCTCGGCGCACCATACCTCCGACAGCAAATCGTAATAGTCGCGGGGAGTCAAGCCGCTGCCGTCCTTTACATCGGCCGTCTGCCAGCCGTAAAAACGATAGTCCTTCATGGCAATCAGATGTGGTTTTCCTTTACGCTTGTGCTTTATATGATTTTTTCCTGAGAGAACTAAAAGCCCCTTTTTATCTGTGCAATAGCCCGCTTTGGCTTGCTGTTACTTTTTTCCCGAGTTAAGCAGCGGGCGGGCGATGCGCTGATTGAAAAATTCTATCAGCGGGCCCATGAAAAACGCGGTGATTATAGTGCCTATGCCCGCAATCTCGGGCACCTTGCTCCATTTGCCGCCGCCAAGCAAAAACAGCGCGCAGCCGAGGATTACGCATACCACGTCCGTGCACACGCGGATGAACTTGAATTTGCCCATTTTCCACTTGTACGCCATGGTTATGGCTATCGAGTCGTAGGTGGACACGCCCAGATCCGCCGTCATGTACAGCGCCGAGCCTATGCAAATCACAACTATGCCCGTAAGCAGGCAAACTATGCGCACTATTATCGACGGGTCTACTATCAGCTTTTGCAGCAGCTCGTAGGAAAACTGGGTCACATACCCCAGCAAAAACAGGTTTATGAACGTGGCTATGCCTATGTTATGGCGGTTGAACACGAGGCTGAACACGAGCAGAACCGCGTTCACCAGCATGTAGAGCGTGCCGAAGGGTATGGGTATCACGCTGTCAAGCCCGCTCATGAACGACTGAAAGGGGTCCACGCCCATAGCCGCGATTTTGAATATGCCCACCGCGACTGCGCCCAGCATCACGCCGCCCAGCGACATGAGTATGCGCCTCAGGTTCGTTTTGAGGTATTTTTTCAAATCAAAATGCATAATTGCCTCCGTGGGGCCTTTATTTTCCTGTCAGCTTTCTGCTCATAAAGCGCTTGAAGCGCTCTACGGGGGCGGGGCGGGTGCGGTTTTCGTTCTGAAAGCCGCACAGCGCGTCTATTATGCCCAGCAGCTCTAAAATGCGGCGGCGGCGCTTGAGACTTCCGCCCGGGGTTCTGGCCTTGAAGCCCTTTACCTTAAAGCCCGCCTTGCGGGCGAGCAGGCGGGCGCGCGCCATGTGGTAGTCGCTCGTGACCAGCGCAAGGCGCGAACCGGGCGGTATGAAGGCGCGCGCGTTTATGAAGTTTTCGCTGGTGACGAAGCTTTTGTCCTCGGTCACTACGAGGTCTTCCGGCACGCCGGCTTCGGTCAGCAGGCCTTTCATCGCCGCGGCCTCGCTTACGCCCACGCTTGCCGCGTCCGCGCCCAGCGCCACTATCACCGGCTCTCCCGAGGCGCGCCAGACGTCGAGCGCCCTGTTTACGCGCAAAAGCATTTCGTCCGGTATGCCGCCGTCGTCCCTTAAGCGTATGCCGGGCAGGAGAATAAAGTCAAAGGCAGGCGTATTCACGGTCAGTCGGCCTTGCCGTCCGGGCGCTGGCGCCTGACCAGCTCGCTGAACAGGCCGTTCTTCGCGATGAGCTCCTCGTATGTGCCGTCCTCGGCGATTTTGCCGTTGTCAATAACGAGTATCCTGTCGCAGCGGCGTATGGTCGAAAGGCGGTGGGCGATAACTATGCGGGTGCACTTCATGGAGTCCAGCGCCTCGGAGACCTTCTTTTGCGTCAGGTTGTCCAGGGCGCTTGTGGCCTCGTCGAATATGAGAATTTTGGGCTTGGGCGCAACGGCGCGGGCAATCATAAGCCGCTGCCTCTGGCCGCCGGATATTGTGCCGCCGCCCTCCTGCAGCATCGTGTTCATGCCCATGGGCATGTCGCGTATGTCGTCGGCTATGCCCGCGATCTCCGCCGCGTCCCATGCGTCCTGCAGCTTTATGGTGGGCGCGGAGATGACTATGTTGTCGAATATAGAGCCGCTGAAGAGCTTGCCGTCCTGCATCACGGTGCCTATCTGGCGCCTTAAGGACTTTAAGTCTATCTGCTGCATGTCGCGGCGGTCATAGTAGATTACGCCGCGCGAGGGCTTTTCAAAGCCCAGCAGCAGCCTGACCAGCGTGGATTTGCCGCAGCCGCTCTTGCCCACTATCGCCACGTACTGGCGCGCGGGAATCACGAGGTTGAAGTCGTCAAACAGCGGCTTGCTCTCGGGGTCGTAGCCGAAGGTGACGTGCGAAAGCTCTATGCGGCCGCCGAGCTTTGTCATGGTCTCCTTGCTTTCGCCGGTCTCGGGCTCAGCGCTGAGCAGCGGCTTTATCAGCGACACTATGGGCTTTATGCCCGCTGCTGACAGCGCCATCGCCGCCAGCGACGAAAACGCCGATGAAATGTAGGCGTAGGCGGTGTTGAAGGCGTAGTAGTCCTGCACGCTCACGCGGCTTTGAACCGCCACGTAGTACATTATCGCGGTGCCAATCAGGCTCACGGCCGAGGTTATCACGCCCGAAAGGCGTATTATCGCGGGCGGGCTGTATGTAAGCGCGGCGCTCTGGGTGTACTGCCTCGACCACTTGGCGAAGGCGCGGTTTTCGGCGCCGCTCAGGCGTATCTTCTGTATGCCGGTGATGAGCGAATACACAAGGCCGCGCTCCCTTGCGGTTACGGTCATCTTTTCGGTGTCTATGCGCATCTGAACCCGCGCGGAGATGAGGCTGACCGCCAGCGTCACAAACGTAACTATCAGGCTCGGCCATACGAGGCCGGGCGCGTAGGCGAACACCTGCCCGAGATATATCAGCGAAAACACGCCGGTGAGCGAGGTCGCAAACACCGAGTCCACAACGGTCGCGGCCAGAGAATCCATGTAGCTTACGTACTGGTTCAATTCGCCCGCCGAGTAGTCCTTAAAGAACGAGGCCGGGAGGGACAATAAACGCATCATAGTGGCCGAGCTTACGTTCAGGCTCAGCTTTGCGCGTATGCGCCCGAGCGTGAAGGACTTTATTATGGACAAAAGTATCGTGCCCAGGGTGGCAAAGAGTATAAACGAGCTGACCGCGAACAAAAGCCGGTAGCTTTGGTTCTCGACCACCTCGCCCATCAGTATGTTGTTGAGCCTCGGCATAAGCAGGCCCACAAGCGTCACGGCGAGCGTGGCAAAGGCGAAGGAGAGCACGTCCCGCATAGTAAGGCAGCTCTTCATGAATTGAAGCAGGTCCTTTACAGTCAGCTTTCGCATGGGCAGGGGACGGTAAAAGCACAGCGCCTCGGCGCTTATGTTCTTTTCCTCCTTCGCGCCCACGCGCACCTTGCCGCCGGTTTTGGGGTCTGTGTACTCGTAGCCGCCCATGTCCGAGGGCAGAAGCGCTATCACCGCGCCCTCGTTTATCAGCGAGCCAATCATTGCGCCCATGGCGTCCCTGCGCCAGCCCTTTGTGAGTATCACCTCGCGGTAGAGTATGCCCGTGGAGGAGAGCAGGTAGTCCAGCCTGTCGTTGAGCCCCGTGACTGTGGCGGGCACCTCCTTTTCCTTTACACCGAAATGCTTAAGCAGCGCGCTCACCGCGTCGCTTACGTCCGCCTCGCCGCCAAAGCCAGTGCTGCTCACGCGCCTGCCCGTCACCGAGCGGGCGATGTTTTCAAAGGAGTCGCCGAGCAGCTCGCGCTCGTACTTTTTTCTGTATTCTATTTGCTCGTCAAACCAACCCACAGCCGCTCGCCTCCTTTACTCGCTCGTCACAAGGTCGTGATAGAAGCCGCCCGCGGCGTAGAGCTGCTCGTGGGTGCCTCGCTCGATTATTTTGCCCTTGTCCAGCACTATTATCTCGTCGCAGTCACGTATCGTGCTCAGTCTGTGGGCGATTATTATGCAGGTGATGCCGCGGTCGTTTATGGACTTTATTACCTCGTGCTCAGTGGTCGCGTCAAGCGCGCTGGTGGCCTCGTCCATAATGCAAATGGTGGGGTCCTGAGACAGGGCTCTTGCGATCTCCAGCCTCTGCCTCTGGCCGCCCGAGAGGTCGCGCCCGCCGTCGAGCAGCTTGTGGCCGAAGCCGCCCTCGCGGGTGACTATGTCGTCGTATATGCCCGCGTCGCGCGCGGCGAGGGTCACCTCGAAGTCCTCTATGGACTCGTCCCACATCTTTATGTTCTGGGAGATCGTGTCCTCAAAGAGGGTTATCTCCTGATCTATTACGCTGACCGAGCCGGTGAACACGTTTCGGTCTATGTCCTTGAGCGGCACGCCGTCAAAGGTGATCTCGCCCTCCCACGGGCTGTACAGGCCGCTTATGAGCTTTGCAAGCGTGCTTTTGCCGCAGCCCGTCCTGCCCACGAAGGCAATCTTCTGGCCGGGCTTTACGCTCATGCTGAAGTCGCTTATCAGCGGCTTGTCCAAGCGGGAATAGCCGAAGGTGACGTTTTTAAGCTCTATCGCGCCGGAGAGCTTTTCGTATTCGGAGGTCTTCACGCGGGGAGAAAAGCTTTCGTCCTCCCTGTAGCTCATCACGTCGTCCACCCGCTCCATCTGGGTTATCATTTCCTGCATGCGCTGCCCCGCGTTTATGAGCGAGGTGGCGGGGGAGGTGAACGCGCTCAGATACCCCTGAAACGCCATAACCATGCCGCGGGTGAATTCGCCCTTTACCACCAGCATCACGCCAAGAGACAACACCGCCACGTTGGCAAGGGAGGTTATCGCGCCCGGCAGCGTGCCTATCAGCAGGTTCAGGCGCGTGTACTTGACCTCCTGGGTGTTTACGCCCGCCTGAAAGCCCGCCCAGCGGCCGAAAAAGCCGTTTTCCGCGCCGCTCGACTTTATGGTCTCTATCATGCTTATGCCGCTCATGGTGGAGGCGGACAGGTTGGCCCTGTCCCTTTGCTGCACGCGCGTGATGTTCACGCGCTTGTTGCTCACCCATACGCTCACCAGAAGGTTCAGCGCTATCGAGCCCACGCCTATAAGCGAGAGCATGGGGCTGTAGCCTATCATCACCACGAGGTAAAACACCATCATCAGCGCCTGCAGCGCAAGGGGCGCAAAGGTGTTTACCAATGTGCCCGCTATGCCCGCGTTGGTGCTCTGGCGGTCGGAGATGTCCGCGGCCAGGCGCTGATTAAAGAACTGCATGGGAAGTCTGAGCACCTTCCAGAGGTAGGCGCTCGAGCCGTAGGCCGCCATCTTGCCCTGGATCCTGAGCGAATACACCGCCGAAATCCAGCTTACGGTCACGCTTATAAGTATCATCACCGCAAACAGAAGCATGAAGGGCGTGAGCCATTCGGGATTTTGCTGCGTCAGCAGCCGGTCGAGAAACGCGCGGCTGAACGCGGGGCTGATCAGGCCTATAAGTGAAGAAATGGTGGTGGTCAACACCACGAAGGCCACGGCGGCGCCGCTGCCCTTCAGGCGCTCCCTGGCGTAGGAAAGTACGCTCTTGGGCTTGCCCGAGGGCGCGAACTCCTCCGATGGCTCAAAGGTCAGGCACACGCCCGTAAACTCGCGGTCAAATTCCTCCCAGTCCACGGTCACGTTGCCGCGAGCGGGGTCGTTCAGCACCGCCCTTTTGCCCTTAAAGCCGCACAGCACCACGAAGTGGTTGAAGCCCCAGTGGATTATGCAGGGGTAGGGGCCTTCGTTCAGCAAATCCTCGGGCTCGACGCGCCAGGCGTTGGCCTCCATGCCGTACGAGCGCGCGGCCAAAAGTATGTTTTTGGCGTTGGCGCCGTTCATGCTCACGCCGCAGTCCACGCGCGCCTGCTCGAGGGGAATGAACTTTTTGTAGTAGTGCATAATCATGGTCAGCGAGGCCGCGCCGCACTCAAGCGCCTCCATCTGCATGACCACGGGCACCTTGGCCGCCCCGTGCATGAGCGGCTTGGGGACATTCTTTTTGTTAAACACCTTGTCCCCTCCTATTTAAACAAAAGCGAGATGGGCTTTAGGCGCTCGGTCACCGCCGAGGCGGAATACACGCCGTCCCCGGGCGCGCCCTTGAGCGTGAGCACCGCGGTCACATCGCCCGCGCTGAAGCCGCCCGCCCTGAGCAAAAAGGCGCTTTGCGTTTCGTCCAGCACCTTTACGCTTATGGCCGCGGCTGTGTCGAAGCGGTAGGTGTCGCCGTTATCGAGCGTGACATAGCCCTTTTCCATCACCGCGTCCAGCTTTTCGTAGGGCACGTAGACCACGCTCACGCCGTTTTCGGCCTCCACAGCCATGTTCACGGTGGTATCTATGCTGCCGAATATGCCCCACAAAACGAAACCTGCAAGCAGCGCTATCACGGCGGCCAGCACCAGCCACACGCCCGCGTCGGTCACCCTGAGATAATCGTTCAGCTTTTCCGGGGATTCAATCGCCTCAAGGCTCTTTTCCCTGAACAGCCTGACCTTGCCCTGCTCCTGACTCATAGGCTATTCTCCTTTACTGATGGGTACGTTTTATTTGAGTATTTGAGTAAATAATAAAACCGAAAGCCCGATTTGTCAATAGAAAACCGGGCAAAACAAAAAGGCGCCGCAGATTTCGTTGGGGGAATGGGGGACGCTACGCGGAAGCCCACCTCATAAGTCAGCCTTGAGGATGCCGCCACCTCATCAGTCAGCCTTACGGCTGCCCGCTTCCCCTCCAGGGGAAGCCCTTTGAGCGCCTTCCCCTCCGAGGGGAAGGTGGCCGAGCGCAGCGAGGTCGGATGAGGTGGCGGGTCTCAGCTGCCGCTGTTAATGGCGAAACGAGGTCGGAGAGTGAAGGATGGAATATTGATGAACGAAGAGATATGTTCGCCTTTTGCCCACCTCATCAGTCAGCCTTACGGCTGCCAGCTTCCCCTCAAGGGGAAGCCTTTTGGTAGCCTTCCCCTCCGAAGGGAAGGTGGCCGAGCGCAGCGAGGTCGGATGAGGTGGCGACTTTCCGCTGCCACCGCGATGGGCTTAACAAGGTCGGATGAGGTGTTTCCCGCATAAAAAAGCTTCACCCCGAAAACGCATTGAACTGCGGTCACGGGGTGAAAACTTGTTTGCTTAAGAGCGCATCTGTTCTTTGAGCATCTGCAGCGCGCTCGCGTGCCTGAGCTTGGTCGCGCCGTAGCTCAGACCCATTATTTCGCTTATTTCGGTAAGGGGCTTGCCGTCGTAGTATCTGAGCACTATAATGTCGCGCATTTGCTGGGGCAGCTTTTTGAGCGCCTGAGCCAGCTCGCTTAAGGTCTCGGTGCTCAAAAGGTTGTCGCTCACCTCGTCCTCGCTTGCCATGTTTTCGTCAAGCTCGCCCGAGGGGCGGGTGCGGCGGTAATAGTCAATCACGCTGTTGTGGGTGATGGTGTAGATCCAGGTGCTAATTTTCGCCTTGCTCTCGTCGTATTCACCCAGCTTGTTTTGTATCTTTTCGAACACATCCTCGCACAAATCCTCGGCATCGGCAAAAGAGCCCACCCGCGAACGGATGTAGCTGAGCACCTTGCCCCGGTACTGGGCGTAGATGAGCTCTATGTTCATTACTTAGGTTCCTTTTTCTCCTCTTGAGGGATGTATCTGCCGCCCGCGGCGGCCACTATCTCGGCATCGTCCAGCGAGATGTGCCGCGACATGCGCGCGTGCGTCTCGTCTATCACGCTTTGAAGCGCCGGATTAACCTCAAAGCGCTGTAAATCAAACAACTGCGTAAGCTTCTTTTCCATAATGATCAAACACCTCTCTGCCTTAAAGTATATATGTACACAGTACATTGTTTTATACGCAAAGGGGCGTCCCTCTGGCAGCAGATTTATTATATCACACCCAAAGAAGTTTGAAAAGCCCACGGCGCAAATTTTTCTATTTACAAAAGCGCGGGCTTATGGTATAATAAAACACCGCAAGGAGAGGGAACGCATGGACGCACACAAAATTCTCGCCCAGAACCGCAAGGCGCGTCACGACTATTTCATAGAGGACAGCTTTGAGGCGGGCATAGAGCTCAAGGGCACCGAGGTAAAGAGCATACGCATGGGCAAATGCAACCTTAAGGACAGCTACGCCCAGGTGGTCTCTGGCGAGCTTTTGGTGTACGGCATGCACATAAGCCCCTACGAAAAGGGCAACGTGTTCAACACCGACCCCTTGCGCGTAAAGCGCCTGCTTATGCACAAGCAGGAGATACGGCGGCTGGAGCAGGCGGTGTCCTTAAAGGGGCTCACACTGATTCCTCTGGAAATATACCTGAAGAACGGCCGCGTAAAAATGCTGCTTGCCATCTGCAAGGGCAAGCACAACTACGACAAGCGTGACGACATCGCCTCACGCGATGCCTCCCGCGAGATCGCAAGGTCGCTCAGGGCTGCCTCCAAGGGCAGATGACGCGGGGGCGTATTTGGTTTCGACGGGGATCACGAGGTCAAAAGAAGCGAGCGGCAGCCCCGAACTGCCTTAAAATCGGGAAAAACAATAACTGCGAACGAAAACAGTTACGCTGTAGCCGCCTAAGCGGCTACCGTCGACCCTGAGCCTCCTGCGGCGCAGGCCACCGGCGTCATAAAGGCAGGGAACGGGCGCGGCAAAGCTTTGAGCTGCGTCGGCATTTATGAAGCTACCCAACTGTCAATCCCGTCTGCGGGAGTTTCAAGCGGGGAAATTTAAAACGCAGTCTGCGCTCGGAGAAGCTTTTGGCACCGGGTTTTCGGACAGGGGTTCGACCCCCCTCGCCTCCACCAATGCGAAAATCCTGTCACGACAGTGGCAGGATTTTCGCTTTGTATTCTTCATTCTTAAGTCTTCAATCTTCATTATTCATTTCCCCGACAGGATTTTCTAAATGAATACTGAAGACTTAAGACTGAAAAATGAATAATTGTTGCATACGTGGACGATATGAGGTATCGTCTGTCGGATGCCGTGACGCATAGTGATTTAACCTGTTTTATCATACCAAACAGATGTAACCTTGCTTCGCCAAGTACATAGCATCAACAAAGCTGAGTTTGGCGGGCTTGGAGACATAAAGCCCGATATGAGAACGGACGGCGTAAGCTTCTACGCCGGCACCGGTTCCTCGCCCCAGGACACTGAGGTGATGCGCTGGTATAAGGCGCTTGAGGTGACAAGTCGTTCGTTTTGTGTCCTTCCCCGATTTCAGTGGGACTGTTTTATTTTTGGCTGTAACCTGTTTGCGCAAAAGGGATGTTACGAGTATAAGCGGCAAAAAGCTTTGGCGGAACAGCTATGCTTGCATAAGCGCACGCGCATAAACGCAAGGCAAAGATCACAGGACTCTTGCCAACTACGACCCCGTATGGTATACTTTGTATACCAAAACGAGCGGGGTGATTCCCATTAACGGCGAAAGAATGACAAACGAGGAGCTGTCACAGGCCTACGAGCAGTACCATAACATGGTATACCGCCTTGCCCTCGTAAAAACCAAAAGCGTGTCCTTGGCGGAGGACATACAGCAGGACGTATTCATGGCGCTGGTGCGCTACTCTGACCGCATCCGCGATATGGAACACCTGAAGGCCTGGCTGATACACGTTACGCAAAACGCCTGCCGAAAGCACTTCAGAAGCATGTGGATAAAGCTGAGCGTGCAGTTCGATGACGCCCTTTCCAAGGATGAAAGCCCTTCCGAGCCGGCAAGCGAAGACAATACGCCGGAGGAGGCGCTGGAGCAGCAGGAGGACATAACCCTTATGAAGGAGGCCGTGGAGCAATTGAGCGAGGCCTACCGCACGGTGATACATCTGTTCTATTATGAGGACATGAGCGTGCGCCAGATAGCTCAAAGCCTCGGCATAAGCGAGCAAAACGTAAAAACCCGTCTGTCCCGCGCGCGAGACAAGCTCAAAACAAGCGTGGAATTGCAGACGTAGCCGCGCAGGGCCGATACTATTTTGAGGAGATTATGTTTATGGCTAAGAGTATAAAGGGAAGCTACATAACGGATATGGAAAATCAGCAGCTCTCCGAAGCGAAGGCGCAGGAAACGCTGCAATTGATGCTGAGCAAAAATACTGAATTGCGAAATAAAGACGCCGAGAAAGCACAGAAAAAGAAGAGCATTTATTTGCGCTACGTCCCTGCCTTTGCGGCACTGGCGGCCTGCGTAGTGCTGGCGGTCGCCCTCATACGTCCCGGACAAAACACAAATATTGAAGCGGGCAAAAGGTTTGAATACGGCAGCGTGCAATTGAGCGCTCTGCCCTCCGGCCTCGTATCGCGCGGCGAAGCGGGCGACGATTTCGAAGCGGCGTTTGGCGTAGCGAGCAATGACTTATTTCAAGGCTGGACGATAACCGATACGATAGTTTACTCCTCGGGCGAGCATAAGCAGGCCTTTGTGGAGCTTACGAGAGGCGAAGCAAGCATGTACGCGAGCGTAAGCGATATGGAGAACGCGCTCTACGGCGCGCTTGAGGATAAAAACGCGGGGCCAAGCGGGGCAAGATTCAATCTCGACCCTTCTACAAATGAATTAAGCGCGGTATACAGGCGCTCGGAGCTTTGGATAGTGCTGACGAGCGAGGGCATAGAAAAAACCGAGTTTGAAACGATTGTAAGCGAATTAAGCAAATGAGTTTTAAAAGACATATCTCTCTTATTCTCGCGCTGCTTTTGGCCATGGCGCCGTTTGGCGGGGCGGAAAACGGGGGCGGCTCCTTTTGGACGATCATGGTGTACATGGTCGGCTCGGATCTTGAAACCTACAGCGGCACCGCGGTAAAGGACATAAAGGAAATGCAGCAGTCGCTAAGCGGCGACACGCAGCTGATACTCCTCACCGGCGGCGCGCGCAGGTGGCACAATGAGCTTGACGCCGCCTCCCCGGTGCTCAGCCGCCTTACCCCGGACGGCCTTGTTCAGTTGGGAACCCTTGACACCTGCATGGGGGACAAGGAGACGCTAAAGGCGCTTTTGCGGGAGGGCATCTCCGCTTCAAACGGTGGCAGGCTCGCACTCATCTTCTGGGATCACGGCTACGGGCCCATAGAGGGCTTTGGCAACGACATCACCAACCCTGAGGACAGGCGGCTGAGCCTCAACGAAATCGCGCAGGCGCTTGACGAGGCCGGCTGCTCGGGCAGCAGGCTCTCACTGATAGGCTTTGACGCCTGCTTTATGGCGGGCTGCGAAACGGCGTTCATGCTGGCTCCCTATGCCGATTATCTTCTGGCCTCGCAGGAGATTGAGCCGGATTACGGCTGGGATTACGGCTTTTTGAGCGCGCTGGACGCTTCATGCTCCGCTATGGATATGGGGCTTAACGTGATGGCCGCCTATCAGGCGAGCTGCGAGACCAACAACCGCGTGAGCCCTCAGAAGCACCCGTATACGCTGTCGCTCGTGAGGCTCGACAGGCTAAGCGGCCTTACGCAGGCTCTGAACCTTATGCTTGGTGAGCTGAGCTATATAATACATGGAGACGAGCTTGCCTCAGTCAGCAGCGTAAGGGTGGGAAAATGGGGCATCGGCAGATACGGCGATGAAGCCGAATACGATTTTATAGATCTGTATGAGCTGGCAGGCGATTGCATGTCCCTCAGCGCGAACGCCGAAAGCGTAACGGCAGCCCTTGACGAATGCGTCGTAGGCTGCGTAGGGGACGCTGACAGCGCCCAGCACGCCCACGGGCTGAGCATATATTTCCCCCAGTTTGCGGATATGAACAGAACGGCGGCCTGGCAGCAGAAGCTTACGGATTTGCCCCTGCCGAGCGAGTGGAAAAGCTTCATCACGGACTATCCCATGGCGGTAAAATCCGCTGAGACGATAGACAATGAAGTGAGGGCAGAAGCCGCAAACGGCGTTTACACCGTTGAACTGTCCGACGCCGAAATGTTTGTATTCAACAGACTCAAGTATTTTGTTTACGCCGGCACGCCCGAGGAGGGTCTGTGCCTCGTATACGCGGGCAATGACTATGAACTTAATGAAGCGTCTGCGTCCGTAAAATACGACAGGCAGTGCCTCATCATCTCAAACGGCAAAAAAAGTGTTTTGCTGCCCGCTATGATGATACAGAGCGACGGGCAGTCAGGCGCTATCTGGCTCAGGCCATAGCCTACTCGCAGACCGAAAACGAAAGCGGGTTTTACGATTTCTCCGTTCACAGCGCAAATCTGATACTCGAATATCGCGTTGACGACCAAAGCTGGAGCGTGCCGCTTTTGTTTGAGACAGGCGAGGATGAGCTGATAAGCGGCAAGCAAACGCTTAAATTGGAAAGCATATATGAGCTGGTGTTCGTAAGCCCGTATTATATGCCCGCTGATGACAATAACGGTAAGCCGCAGCCCTTTTACCGCTGGAAGGCGGCCAATGCTTATGAATACTATTCCCTCAGCCTGGTTGAGTATAATGACGAAGGCAACACGGTTCCCCTGAGCCTTGACGTTTCCGTGTCCTCCCTGCCGGACGACGCGAGGTATTTTATGCAGCTGGTCGTGGTGGACAATTACGGCAACGAGAGAGCGTCAGATTTGATTTCTATAGAAGAATAATTCAATATCTCCACCTGCCTCGGCAGGGCATAGGGGGCGCTGTAACAGGCGCCTCTCGCTTAAAATGAATCAGAGATTCATTTTAAGCGGTTTTTTGCTCGCAGAAGCATTTTTTGTCAAAACAGCAAATTAAGATTAATTATGTAAAAGGAAAACAGTTTTTGCTGAAATTCCTGCGGGAATTTCCGGGCGCAAAAACTGCAAGGATTCGATTTTTGCTCCCGCGGGCAAGCTCGCTAACGCAAAAATCGTCCTCGGGGCGGCAAAGCTGC
>JAFPYA010000328.1 GCA_017412445.1 Clostridia bacterium | reverse complement strand
CGCACGATCTGAAGGAATACAAGGACGAGCTCGACGTAAGCTGCCCGCGCATAGGCGAGGCGCCGTTTGACTCCATACGCAAGATGATGTCCACGGTGCATCGCGAGGGCGACAAAATCGTGCAGTACACCAAGGGCGCATGCGAGGAGCTGCTGGCAAGATGTGACTATTACTGGGAGGGCGGCGAAATCCGTCCCATAACCGAGGAATACAGGCAGAAGGTGCGCCTGCGCAACAAGGAGTTTGCCGACAGGGCGCTGCGTGTGCTGGGCGCGGCGATGCGCTTCTGGCCCCAGATGCCCACAGACTTTGAGCCCGAAACGCTTGAAAACCACATGGTGTTCATAGGCTTCGTGGGCATGATAGACCCTTGCCGTCCCGAGGTTTATGATGCGGTCAGGCAGTGCAAAAAGGCGGGCATCCGCCCCATAATGATCACAGGCGACCACATCGACACCGCCGTAGCCATCGCAAAGGATCTGGGCATACTGGGCGAGGGACAGCGCGCAGTGACGGGCGCCGAGATAGGGGAGATGAGCGACGAGGAATTTGAAAAGCAGTTCCGCGACATCTCCGTCTACGCGCGCGTGCAGCCGGAGCACAAGACCCGCATAGTCAACGCCTGGCGCAAAGCGGGCTGCGTTACCGCCATGACCGGAGACGGCGTGAACGACGCGCCCTCCATCAAATCCGCCGACATAGGCGTGGGCATGGGCATAACCGGCACGGACGTGACCAAAAACGTGGCGGACATGGTGCTGGCGGACGACAACTTTGCCACAATCGTGGGCGCGGTCGAGGAAGGACGCCGCATCTACGACAACATACGCAAGGCCATACAGTTTTTGCTTGGCTCGAACATGAGCGAGGTCATAACGATATTTGTGGCAACGCTCTTCATAACTGCAGCCGGCGCGCAGATACTTAAGCCTGTCCACCTGCTGTGGATTAACCTGATCACCGACAGCCTGCCGGCGCTGGCGCTGGGCATGGAGCAGGCCGAGAGGGACATAATGCTGCGTAAGCCCCGCTCCGCCAGTGACGGCGTGTTTGCGGGCGGCATGGGCTTTGACATCGCCTATCAGGGTGTTATGGTTGCTACGCTCACGCTTCTGAGCTACTGGTTCGGTTCTCACGGCGCGTTCGGCATCGCGGCGTCACCCGAGACCGGCACCACCATGGCCTTCCTCACGATGTCCATGGCCGAAATCTTCCACAGCTTCAACCTGCGCTCCCAGCGCGGCAGCATATTTGCCATCAAGGGTCAGAACAGGATGCTCTGGATCTCGCTGGCCGTGGCCGCGCTGCTCACCGTCCTCGTGTGCGAGGTGCCGTTCCTTGCAAAGCTGTTCGACTTTATGCAGGCGGACGCGCGGCAGTTCTTTATCGCCGTGGGACTGGGCGTGCTGGTGATACCCATAGTTGAACCGGTTAAGCTCGTTCAGCGCAAGCTGTTCAAATAAAGCGGGTTAGCATTGACTATCATGCTTTGAAAGTGATATCATAACAGACGACAAAACGTGACAGCCTCTTGTGCGCAAGAGGCTGTTTTTAGGAGGATAAAATGGGTGTCTCCTGGGCGGAGCTTTTCGCTATCGCGGTGGGCCTTAGCATGGATGCCTTCGCCATTTCCGTGTGTAAGGGGCTGGCGCTGGGCAAGGTAAAAATCCGCCATATGCTCATACCCGCGCTGTGGTTCGGCGCGTTTCAGGCGCTCATGCCGCTTTTGGGCTGGCTCGTGGGTTCCCGCTTTGAAAGGCTGATAAGCACCGCCGCGCCGTGGATAGCCTTTGTGCTGCTTGCGATAATCGGCGCAAACATGATACGCGAAAGCATTTCGGGACATGAGGAGAGCGCTGACGCGGGCCTGTCCGTGCGCACCATGCTGCCCCTCGCCGTTGCGACCTCGATAGACGCGCTGGTGACCGGCGTGGCCTTTGCGGCTATGGAGGCCTCGGCCGGGGCGGTAAAAGGCCCTCAAAGCATTCAGGTCGCGGTGATATCGATAGGCCTGACCACCTTCGTCATCTCCGCGGCGGGCATGCTTACAGGCAGCTTCGCTGGCGCGCGCCTTGGGAAGCACGCAAAGCTCGCAGGCGGCGTCATCCTCGTGCTCATAGGCTTGAAGATACTCATAGAGCACCTCGCGGCGTAGCCTGCGCGCGTGATGAGCCACCCTTTCCCGCATTCGTTTATTTTCAAAATACCCCTAAATTTTGCTTGCATATTCCCGATGGCGGGAGTATAATAATCAGGCGCAAGCATGTACCCGTAGCTCAGTTGGATAGAGCGTTGGACTCCGACTCCAAAGGCCGCAGGTTCAAATCCTGTCGGGTACGGACGCAAAAACCCCGCAAAAAGCCCTAAAACCGGGCAATTTGCGGGTTTTTTATGCCTTTGATACCGCGATTGTCAAGGCCGTTCTTTTCGTCTTTTTCGCCTTAATTTGTGTTGATGGTGGTAAAAATGTGGCAGTAAAAAGCAGTGACGGTTCGGAGCATTCAGTAAGACTGTCGCCGCTCGCTTTTGCCAATCGTCAGAAGTGGCAGGGATATTGTGTTATATTATATTGCAGACGCGGCGCTTTTGAGGTATAATTAAATAGGCTTTGCAAGTGGCATTACACTTTACGGCAAAACGTCCAACATCCGTAGCGGCGGCTACCAGCCGCCACTGTTATCACCCAACAACAGGGGAACGTGGCGCCAGATTGGCGCCGCTACGAAGACGATGAACAATCAACCATAATTACGATTTACGGTAAAACGTCCAACAACCCGTAGCGGCGGCTATCAGCCGCCAGCGTCCTCCCCAACGGCAAGGGAACGTGGCGCCAGATTGGCGCCGCTACGAAAGCGATGAGCAATTAATCATAATTACAATTTACGGCAAAACTTCCAACTACAGTAGCGGCGGCTACCAGCCGCCACCGTCATCTCCCAACGACAGGGG
>JAFPYA010000327.1 GCA_017412445.1 Clostridia bacterium | reverse complement strand
CGCGCATTTCAAACGTCTCTTCATTAAACTCGAGGCGAAGGTATTCGTTTTCCGCGACGACGGTGTAGCCGCCCTCTTCCTCAGCGGCGCACAGCATAAGGCAGGCGGCCAGAATGAGGATAAGCACCGATAACAGTCTTTTCATAACCGCCTCCCTATAGCCTGAGCCTCAGCTCACGCGCCACGGTCCTTAAGAAATCGAACACGTCCGCCACCAGCGAAAAGCCCAGCATCAGCACAAACACGATGACCAGTATCGCAAACAGCGTCAGAAGCACCATGCCTATGCCCTGCCCGAAGCCGTAGTTGTGTATCACGACCAGACCCACGAACAGGTAGAACACGAACAGCGCGATGCCAATGCCCCTGATTGCATTGACTATGGCCATTTCGTCCAGCAGCAGCACGTTTGAGAGTATGAGCGCGACGATCCTGAGTATGCAGTAAGGATACAGCGCGTACATGGTGACCATGAAAATCTCGTGGTACTTGCCTTCGCCGTTTAGCAGCGTGGTGACCGACCAGTTGCCCGTCACGAACAGAAACACCGGGAAAGCCGTGACCAGCATGAGGTACAGCGTGGATACCTGATACAGGTCGTTGTAGTTTATCAGAAAGCCGTTATAGACGTATTCGAGCACGTTCAGTATGCAGCTGAGCAGCAGCACGAATATGCAAAACGCCATGCTTCCCTTTTTGAGGTGCTTCATCTGGTCGAAGCCGCTGAACGGGCGCCCCAGTATGTACTTCGGGAAGGTGAAGAACGCGTTTTTAAATTCACTCAGGAAGTGCTTCATGCCGTACGCCTCCCCTCTTTTTTCCGTTTGATGACATGTTTTACCGTCTTTTTCACGACAACCAGCCCTATCAGACCAAGCACGCAGGGGATCAGATACTGCTTCAAGGTTTCGTTTCTCACCTTTTCAAGGGCCTTGGAGTAGTACTTGCGGTCGTCGCCAAGCTTGAGATACTTGAGCGCCTCCTTGTTCTCGCCGCGCCTGAGCAGCGCGCGCCCGATGCCCGAATAGGCAAGGAACAGGTTGTGATTGTACTTGAGCGCCTCGCGCCAGTATTGCTCGGCGGTCAGGTAATCGTAGCCGTACTGCGCCTCAACCGCCCGCATCAAGGCGATGCCGTAATCGGTCTGGGAGAACAGCTCTATCGTCTCCGCCGTGGAGTCGAGCACCATTATGCTGTCGCCCACAAAGTCCACGTCGACCGGCCCGCGGAAGTAGCCCTTGCGGTTGCCCTTGCCGCCGAAGATGAACAGCAGTTTTCCGTCCTCGTTGTAGGCGAACACGCGGTTGCGCGTAGCGTCAAGGCACATGTATACGCCAAAGTCGTTTGTGTCCACGGCGATGAACTCGCTGGCGCCCACGGGCGCGCCGGTCGAGGTGACCTGATTCATCCACAGATCGCCGCTGGGATAGGGATCGTCCTCGTCCACGCGCAGTATGTTCTGGCCCTTGGCGTTGAGCCGCATTACCGACTCCGCCGCGGAGGCGGACTGCACGGTGGCGAACTTGAAGCCGTCCGAATCGATGCAAATGTTTGTAAAGTCAGTGGGCAGCCAAAGCGACTGCTTGGAGCGCTGGGAGCTGGTGGCGATCTTGCGCCACAACAGGTCCAGCACGTTGAACTTGACCTCGTTCACGCCGTAGAAGCCCACAAACTTGCCGTCCGTATCCAACTCCACTATGCCCTCGTACATGCCCTTGGCCACCACGAACATGCGCCCCGCTTCGTCCACGGCCAGCTGGGTGGGACGGTATTTGACCCCCGCGTCAACGCCGGTGATGCCCGGGTTGTCCAACGCGCGGAGCAGCGTGCCGTCCGCGGCGAAGTGCAGTATGCGGCTGCGATTGGGCTCGCAGATGTAGTATTCGCCCGAATCGGTCACGAATGTGCCCACGTTGCTGTCGAAGCTCGCCTTGTGGCCGCCAAGGTCGATGTAGCTTTCGATTACATCGATCAGCTCAAAGTCTTCGCTGAGTATGACCAGCTTATTTGTGCAGGTGATGTATATCTTTCCGTTTTTATAGCAGGCGGACTGCATGCTCTTTAAGTCCTTGAGAGCCGTGCCGCTCTGACCGGTCTGCCCGGCAAAGTCGCTCACCATATACGTGCGCTCGTGCAGATAGGCGGGCGGAGCGGGCACCTGCTTCTGATTGGAATCGTACAGGTAGTTGCTTGAGCCTTCGGCAAAGCAGCTCAGCATGAAGGGCACGAGCATTGTTATAAGGAGCGTGTAAGCCACTATCTTTTTCATGCGCTCTGCCCTCCTATTCCTTTATGCCCGAGGTCGCCATGGTCTCCATGACGTTGGACTGTGAGATTATGAACGCTATCAACGGCACCACGAACATGAACAGCGCGCTGGCTGCCACCACGCCCGTCCTTGCCACGCCGGAGCCCGAGAGGTTCTGGAGCATCGCCGCCAGAGGCTTGCGGCTCTCGGTGTAGATGTAGCTGCTGGCGTTGTTGCCCCAAAGCCCCTGAAAGCACACTATGAACAGCGTGACCCAGGCGGGCTTGACCGCCGGCATTATGATTTTCCAGAGCATGCCAAAATAGCTGCTGCCGTCGATTGAGGCCGCGTCTATCAGCGCCGTAGGCACCTGCTCCATGAAGTTTTTCATAAGGAACAGACCCAACGACATCGAAACCGCAGGGAAGATAATCGCCCAGTAGGTGTCTATCAGGTGAAGGCGGGACATGATCATGTAGGTCGGGACCGCCGTGACAGACGAGGTGAACATGAGCGAATAGACGATGATCTTGCTTATGAACTCGCTGCCCGGAAACTTGAACTTTGCCAGCGGGAAGGCCGCCATGCTGGCCAGAGCGATGTGCCCCACGCAGCCCAGCGTCACTATGAACAGCGTATTGAACAGGTAGCGCATAAACGGCACCAGCGAATCCGCGAGGATAGAGAACAGCTCCGTAAAGTTGCTCAGCGTGGGCTGGATGACGAACAGTCTGGGCGGATAGATGAACAATTCGTTTATAGGCTTTAAGGAATTGCTCACCATGAACACCACCGGGAACAGCGATATCAGCGCAAACGCCGTAAGGCATAAGAGCAGGGTCAGGCTGCCGCTTAAGGAGCGGTTGGTGTGCTTGCCGATTAAGAAATGACCGAAGGCGGTATGCGCAAAGCGCAGGGAGCGCTGTCTTTCCCGTTTGACCCGCGCCATATCAGGTACCCACCTTTCTGATCCATTTCTGTATAACGAGGTTCAGCCAGAGCATCAGGAAGAACAGAAGCACCGCGATTGAGCAGGCATAGCCCATCTCAAGGCGGATTATGCCGTAGTCGTTTAAGTGGTTGATTATAGTGTGCGCCGCGTAGTTGGTGGACGGGAAGCCGCATAGCGCCACCGTGACGTCCGCCACCGACAGGGCGTTTGTGATGGACATGACCGCGCCAAACATGAGCTGAGGCCTCATGTTGGGCAATGTGATGTACCAGAGCTCCTGCCAGCGGTTGCGGATGCCGTCGATCTCGCCCGCCTCGTACTGCGCCCGGTCGACGCCCTGAAGACCGGCGATGAAGGACAGAAATCCCACGCCCAGACTCATCCACAGCGAGACCAGTATTACCACGCCCATCATGTAGCTTGAATCCTTGAGCCAGAGGATAGGCTCGCTGATAAGCCCCATGTCCATCAGATGGCTGTTTATGAAGCCGTAGGGATCGCCGGAGAAGAGCTGGGTGAACACCACGTAGGCGTTGCCCGAAATGGAGGGCGCGTAGAAGACCACGGTCAGCACGGTTCTGAGCACGCGTGGCAATTCGTTTATCAGCCAGGCCATGATGAAGGAAAACACATAGCCGAAGGGGCCGATGATCAGCGCCAGTATGAACGTGTTCTTTACCGCCGTAAGGAATATGCTGTCGTCAAGCAAAAGCGTGGTATAGTTGTTGAACCAGACGAATTTCGGGCTTTGCAGCACGTTGTATTCCATCAGGCTGTAGTATACGGCAATCAGCACGGGCAGCACCGTAAATACCAGAAAGAACAGCATGAAGGGCGCCATCATCCAGTACAGCTGACGGTACTTTTTGATTTCGTGCTTCGTGTACTGCCACTTGCCCATGCCGAGCATTGGCTTAACCTTTTGTGTCATCGCTCCGCGCTCCTTTCTCAGTTCGTGGGCAAGCCGAATTCGACGCGCTTTTTGAGGATTTCCTTATTTATGAGCTCGTTGGCCTCAAAGAGCGTGTCAGATGCGTTTTCATAGTCGGTGATGACCGAGATAAAGGCATTGTAGATGTACCGTCCGGTGATGTAGCCGCCCGGCACCTGCGGGATGCCGTGCAGATCCTCAAGCACCGCCTCGATGGTGGGCGTCATGCTGTCCGGCCAGACGGCGTTGTGATAGCTTTCGAGGTTGGCCACGAGGTAGCGGCCGCTGGTGCCCAGCACCGCCTCCATCTCGCGGGCGTAGGCCGTCTGCGTGGAGGCATCCGTCCACCACTTGATGAACGCCCAGCTTTCATCCACGGTGTCGTTCTTGAGCACCATGTTTTTGATTATCATGCACTCGCTGGTCACGCATGGCACGTCGTGGTTCACGCTGCCGTCTGGCTGCTTCGTGCCGGGCACGCGCGCGATGGTCCACAGCCCCTTGATCTCGGGCGCCGACACCGCCAGCGTGTTGTAGTAGCCAAGGTCGACCACGCCGATAGGCACCTCGCCTATCCTGAAGCGGGTCGTAAAGTCTATATCCTGCAGGAAGTTATGCTGGGTGTAAAAGCGCGTCCATTTTTTGAATGAGGCGTTGGCCTCCGCGGTGTCAAGAAGCGTCCTGGTGCCGTCCTTCTCGTATATCTCGCCGCCGTCCTGATACAGTATCGACAAAAACACCGTGTTTATTGCCCGGCTGTTGCCCATCGAGATGGCCGCGCCGAGCGTGGAAATCGGGTTTGTGTCGAGGTAGATTTCCATGTTGTTCTTCTTGAGCACAGGGATAATGTCTATCAGGTCGTCCCAGGTCTCAGGTATGCCGAGACCCAGCTGCTCAAGTATATCCGTGCGCACGAACATTACCGGGTAACTCATCTGATCCGGCAGGCCGTATACGCCGCCCTCGTACTCCGCCGGCAAAACCGCCGCGGGCGAAAAGCGCGAGGCTACCTCCTCGTAATCGCTGAACTGCGTTAAATCGTAGGCCGCGTCGCGGAAGGCGAAGTTGACCGGCGCGCTGTTTGCGATCTGTATGGTCGCGTCCGGGCCGTTGCCCGTGGCCGTGGCGGTCAGCACCACGTCCGCGCTGATCAGCTTTAAGTTGACCTTTATACCGGTATCAGGCTCGAAGCTCTCGTTTATGAGGCGGCGGATGACGTCGAACTGGTCGCGGCCGGTGGAGAGCCAGATCTCTATCTCCTTGCCGCCGCGCTCAGAGGCGGAGCCGCTGACGTTGTAGTCGTTGGTGAACGAGCCGGCGAAGGCGCGCAGGGAGTGCCAGGCGCTCTCGAAGAAATTTCCGTCCGCGTCCACATCGGGCGCGTCGGTGCCATAGAAGGTGAAGTAGTCAATTTTGAGCGGCTGGTCGGTCAGGTCAAGGATGCTCTTGCCCATCGAGGTGATGCTCTCCTTGAAGGCGCTCAATTGCTCCACGACCTCGTTCTCGTCCACGACCATGCGGTCTATCAGCGAGACCATGCGCGTCATGCCCGCCGTGCGCTCCGAATTGGAGCCGGTGAGCAGCGTAAGCCTGTCCAGGACGCCGTTGATTCTGCCCTGAAAGGCCGTGAGCTGATCGGGCAGATCCGGTATGCGCGTAAAGAGCTTGTAGTCGCGGTAGGTGTCGGGGCTGGAGCCCGTGATGGCCACGATTTGGCGGTAAAGGCCGTTCAGATCCGCGGTGAGGGCGTTCATGTCCTGTATGATCGCGCCGAGCGCGCCCAGCGAGACCTCGAGGGTGATGCGGTTTACGCCCTTATCAAGATATATCCAGTACTCGCGCACCAGCTCGCCCTCGCTGTCGTATTCGCCAAGCGGGCCGTACTGCCAGGCGTTGCTGTCGTAAAAGCGCAGATCCTGCGCCTCGATAAAGGGTACTTCTCCGTTCACGCTGAGCTTTCGCGTGGCGTAGAGACCCTTGAGCTCGTTTTGCTTAAAGCGCACGCCGATCCTGTACAGGCCTGCCTCGGGCGCATCGACATCCCAGGCGATCCAGTCGCCGGTCTCGTTCCAGGCCGAGCCGCCGATTATGTTCAATACGATGTTGCTGTAATGATAGGGTTCTGTTTTGGGAGAGGTGCGGTCGTTGAGCGGGTAAAAGCTGGGCCCGCTCTTGAGGGCCGCGTCCTCCGCCTGTATCTTGAT
>JAFPYA010000326.1 GCA_017412445.1 Clostridia bacterium | reverse complement strand
CAGACCATGTTCCTGCCCCACATGGCCAGCGCTCCGGGCAGCGTGAGTCAGGTGAGGGAGTGCGCCTCCCGCATAATGAACATAAGCAAATTGAGCGGCATAAGCGTGTTTCTTGTGGGCCATGTGACCAAGGAGGGCGCCATCGCGGGTCCCAGAGTGCTCGAGCACATGGTGGACGCGGTGCTCTACTTCGAGGGTGAGCGCTCCAGCCAGTACCGCCTGCTCAGAGCCGAAAAGAACCGCTTCGGCTCAGTAAACGAGCTGGGCATGTTCGAAATGACTCAGGACGGCATGCGCGAGGTGGCAAACCCCAGCGAGATACTTCTGAGCGAGCGCTCTGAGGGGGAAAGCGGCTGCGCCGTATGCGCGGCAATGGAGGGCTCAAGGCCGCTGTTGACCGAGGTTCAGGCGCTGGTCACGCCGACGCTGTTCGGCAATCCGCGCCGCATGAGCCACGGCATTGAATTGAGCCGCCTGTTTCTTCTGCTGGCCGTGCTCGAAAAGCGCGCCGGCATCACGCTCTATAATCAGGACGCCTACGTAAACGTGGCGGGCGGCATATCGCTTAGCGAACCCGCCGCGGATTTGAGCGTGTGCGCGGCCATCGCCTCCTCCGCCCGCAACCTGCCCATAGACGGCGACTGGGCGATAATAGGCGAGGTGGGTCTGGGCGGCGAAATCCGCCGCGTCAACCACATAGACCGCCGCGTCAGCGAGTGCGCGCGCCTTGGCTTTAAGCGCATCCTTTTGCCCAAATACACCGAAAAGGGGCTTACCGTCCCGGACGACGTAAAGCTTTGCCCCGTCGAAAACCTGTTCGACGCCATAAAGCTCTTGGGTCTCTACCGCAAGCCCAGGCAGTCCGCAAGGGAGGAATAAACCGCCTTACGGCACAATAGCCTTTATACAGGCTGCAAACACTGCCTTGCGAATGGAGCAATAAGGAACCTCCATCAAAAAAGAAGGATTCAAACAAGCCGAATGACTTGAATGAATCCTCTTTTTGTATCTGCGCCCTGGGTCTACTCCTCTTCCTTCTCCTCCTGCGCGAGCACGGCCTTGAGCGTTTCCACGCGGTGGGGTTCGGCTTCGAGCACGGTGATCGTCAGGCGGTCGTAGGTGAAAGAGTCGCCCTTTTCGGGGAACTTGTCCAGCACCTCGGTCGCCCAGCCGCCCACGGTAGTGTAGTGGGTGGAGAAGTCGGCGGGCGGCGTATAGTCTATGGCGTCGAAGAAGTCGTAAATGTTCATGGAGCCGTTTATCTGATGGGCGTTTTCGCCTACGTCCACGATTTCCTCCTCCACGTCGTCGCGCTCGTCAAAGATTTCGCCAACTATTTCTTCCATTATGTCTTCCATTGTGAGTATGCCCATTGTGCCGCCGAATTCGTCCAGCACAACGGCCATCTGCAGCCGCTTTTTTCGGAACTCGCGTATGATGGTGGACACCATGCGCGTCTTGTGCACGAACAGCGGGCTTACCAGCATGTCGCGTATGGACGTGTCGTCGCCAAGCATCCTGTGCTTCATGAAGATTTTCGTGGGCAGCACGCCTATTATGTTGTCCAGCGACCCCTCGTATACGGGCAGGCGGCTGTGGCGCAGCATTTCGCTTGAGAGCTTTTCGACGGGCTCGTCCACATCCAGCGCCACTATGTCAACGCGGGGCGTCATAACCTCCATAGCCATGGTGTCGCTGAACTCTATGGCGTTGTCTATCATTTCGCTCTCTTCCTCGGTGAACACGCCCTGCTCCTCGGCGTCCTCGAGCACTATGCGCAGCTCGTCCGTGGTGGTCTGAGGCTGCTGCTCCTTGGGCGTCCAGATGGGAGAGAGGCGCCTGACCAGCTTTTCGACCGTGTTTACCACGGGCTTGAATGCGGCCATGAACGCCCTGAGCGGGGAGGCGAAGCGCAATGACAGCTGATCCGGCCTGTCCGCAGCGATTATCTTGGGCAGGGTCTCGCCGAAGATTATCAGCAGCGCGGTGGTGATGAGCGTGGCGTAAAAGCCGCCGTTTTTGAGGTTCAGCAGGCGCACGAAGAATATCGTGGCAGCCGAGGAGGCAGCGATGTTCACGAGGTTGTTGCCTACCAGCGTGCTGGAAAGCGAGCGCGTGTAGTTGTCCTGAATGTACTTGACCTTCTGTGCGCGCCTGTCGCCGTTTTCGGCGGCCTTCTCGGCGCGTTTTTTATTGGCGCGGGCGAAGGTGATTTCGCAGCTTGAGAAGAACGCGCTCAGCGATATAAACGCGGCGTAGAGCACGAGCACGAGTATCTTAATAACCGTTTGCATTCTCGGCTACCTCCTGCTCGTCCTCGTCGTATATCTCGCCCGCGATCTCCTCCAGTATGTCCTCCATGGTCACAATGCCGAGGGTCTTTCCATCCTCGCTCACCACGGCGATGTGGGTGCGCCTGCCGCTCATGCCCTCAAACACCTTGCTCACGGGTATGTCCGAGCGGATGAAGTAGGGGCGGGTCATTATGTCGCTCACGTCCGAAAACGTGCCCGCGGTGAGCCTGTAGAGCGCCTTGCTGGTGGGCAGTATACCCACCACGTTGTCCACGCTGCCGTCGATTACGGGTATGCGGGAGTACTTTTCCTCGAGCAGAAGCTGCTTTAGCTCCTCTTCGCTGGAGCCAAGCGGCACACACACCACGTCGTCCACCGGGGTCATAATCTGGCCGGCGAGTATGTCGCCGAAGTGTATGGTGGATTTTATTATTTCCTTCTCCACCGGCTCTATAAGTCCCTCGTCCTCGACGTTTTCGACCAGCTCCTCAAATTCGTCCTCGGTGACGTCGGGGAGGGGCGCCGTCTTGGGCAAAAGCTTCTTGGCCGCGCGGCCTATGTAGGCAAGCAGTGCGCTTACGGGCGCGAGTACGATTCTGAAAAAGCTGATTGGGTAGGCGGCGATGAGCGCCCATTTGTCTGCGTTCACGCGCGCGATGTTTTTGGGTATGGTTTCGCTGAACATAAACACCAAAAGCGTCGTGGCTATCGTAGACACCACCGAGCCGGCGCTGCCCATCATTTTTACCACGGTTACTGTGGCTATGGCGGACACGCTTATGTATATTATGTTTATGACGATGAGCAAAGTGACCACGGTGCGGTCAAAATCGTCAAGCAGATGCACGAGGCGCTTGGCGGTGCGATTGCCGTTTTCGGCCAGGGCGCGCATGCGGGCTTCGTTGCAGAAGGAAAACGCGGTTTCGCTGCCGGCAAAGAACCCGGCGAAGGGAATCATACAGAGAATTAAGATAATACTTCGGGGAATATCGTCCATGAGGTAGGATGTTCACTGCCTTTCATTGTAATATGGGCATATTATGCCATAAGTTTAATTATTTTGCAATAGAAAATTATGAATTTATCGCTAATTTGTGAGAAAGGCTTTGAACAGGGCTACAAATGAGGCACTTGAGGGTTAAAATACGTAAAGCTTATTGACAAACCGCCTTGGCTGGATTATACTTACGTACGTACAACCGCATAGACATCGGGGGTGCCGCAAGGCTGAGACGGTCAACACCGAACCCTTTAACCTGATACGGATAATGCCGGCGTAGGGAGCATGCACAATTGTTCGCATACCGCGTTGTCCTGCGGTGTGCGAATATTTTTTAGGAGCGTTGAATTATGGAAACAAAACGTTTTTCATCGTCCAAATTCATGGTCGAAAGCGCCATGATGATCGCCATCGCTTCGGTTTTGAGCATCATCAAGATAGTTGATATGCCTTACGGCGGCTCAGTGACGCTCGCGTCAATGCTGCCCAT
>JAFPYA010000325.1 GCA_017412445.1 Clostridia bacterium | reverse complement strand
GCCATACGCTGCTCAAGACCCGTGTTGCTTTGCAACCGCGCCGGCGGCATGATACCCACGCCCGAAGAGGTGCTGGCCAAAATTGAAGAAGCTGACAAAATCGGAGGTGCAAACGCATGATAGTATTTGAAAAGCCCCATGCTTTGGCAGACGTAAAGCTGCACTATTGCCCGGGCTGCACCCACGGCATAATTCACAGGCTGGTGGCCGAGGCCATAGACGAGTTGGGTATCGAGGGTCGCACCATAGGCATCGCGCCCGTGGGCTGCTCAGTGTTCGCCTACAACTATTTTAACTGCGACATGGTCGAGGCCGCGCACGGCCGCGCCCCCGCCGTGGCAACGGGCGTAAAGCGTGCAAACCCCGAAAACATCGTCTTCACCTATCAGGGCGACGGCGACCTCGCCTCCATAGGCACCGCCGAGACCGTGCACAGCGCGGCGCGCGGCGAAAATATCACCGTGATATTCGTAAACAACGCGATTTACGGCATGACCGGCGGCCAGATGGCGCCCACCTCACTGCCCGGGCAGATCACGCAGACCTCCCCTTACGGCCGCGACGTAAAGACCGTGGGCTACCCGGTGAAGATCTGCGAGATGCTCTCTCAGGTGGACGGCGCGACCTACCTCGAGCGCGTGGCCGTCAACAACGTAAAGAACGTAAAGGCCGCGGCCAGGGCCATCAAGAAGGCGTTCCAGTATCAGGTCGAGGGCAAGGGCTTTTCGCTCATAGAGGTGCTTTCGTCCTGCCCCACAAACTGGGGTCTCACCCCCGACAAGGCGCTCAAGTGGCTTGAGGACAACATGATTCCCTACTATCCTCTGGGCGTATACAAGGACAAATTTGCACAGGAGGGCACAAAGTAATGACTAACAACATACTGATTTCCGGCTTTGGCGGTCAGGGTGTGCTCTTTACCGGCAAATTTCTGGCCTATGAGGGTCTGCTTGAGAATAAAGAGGTCACCTGGCTTCCCTCCTACGGCCCCGAGATGCGCGGCGGCACCGCGAACTGCGCCGTAATCATTTCCGACGATCCCATCGGCAGTCCGCTGGTGACCCATCCCAACGTGCTTATCGCCATGAACCTGCCGTCCCTCGACAAATTTGAAAAGGATATCGTGCCCGGCGGCATGGTGTTTTACGACAGCTCGTTGATAGACAGGCAGATAACGCACACGGACATAAAGGCCTTCGCCATTCCTGCCACAAAAATGGCAAACGACGCGGGCTTCCCCACGCTGGCCAACATGATAGTGCTGGGCAAGCTGCTCAAGGAGACCGCGATGTTCCCCATCGACACGATCGACAAGACCATCGCGAAGGTGGTTTCCGCCAGAAAGCAGAACCTGATTGAGCTGAACAAAAAGGCCATTCAGCTGGGTCTCGACCTGTAAAAGCGTTTTTTCATTCGCGCCGCGGCAATAAGCCCGCGGCGCATTTTTTATAACAGTCGTATTGCCCATAAAAGGCTTGAAAAGCGGTTTGGCTTGGTGTATAATCTACGCAAATAAATCAGAGAGGTTACTGCTTTGAAGCTGTCAAATGAATCAAACTGCATGACCGTCATAGTCGGCAGGGCCGCCTCCGAAACCGGGCGCGTGCTTGTGGCACACAACGAGGACGATTACATTCATGCAAAGGTGAAGCACCACTTTGTGCCCGCCCGCGACTGGCCTGAAGGCACGCTTCTGCCCGCCGAGGAGGGCTTGACCCGGATACCGCAGGTCAGCCATACTCTGGCCTACAGCTGGGTGGAGATTACCGGGCAGAGCGGCGGCCTGTCCACCTCGGACTGCTTTTTGAATGAGAAGGGCGTGTGCGTGATAAGCGACTCAAGCTGCGGCAGCATAGAGGACGCGTGCGACCCGAAGCTTTGCTCTGACGGCATAGTGTACGAATTGCGCCGTGCAGTCGCCGAGCGCGCCGAAAGCGCGCGTGATGCCTACAGAATTGCCCGCGAGCTCGTGGACAAATACGGCTACGCCTCCCCCGGGCGCATATACTTCTTTGCAGACAAGGATTCCGCCTACATGCTGCAGCTGGCGCGGGGCCGCTCTTACGCGGGCTGCCGCCTGCCGGATGACTGCGCAATCGTGATGCCGAACCACTTCACCATTCATGGTCTAAGCGGTCTTGAAGAAGCCGTCTATCCCGAAGGGTTGATTGAACGCGCCATCGACAAGGGCTGGTACAAGCCTCAGACAAGCGATTGCTCCGACTTTGACTTTGCCAGGGCATATCAGAACCCCGCCACCTACATGCACAGCGAAAATACGCTCAGGCAGAAATACGCGACGCAATTGCTTCTGGGACGCGAGTGGAGCATCGATACAGACGGGTTCCCGCCCTACGTGCGCCCCGCTGCGCCCATCGGCATCGCAAAGATAATGGAAGTAATGAGCACTCACTACGAGGGCACCGACAGCGACGTGCGCTTTGGCCCCGGGCTGTCGCCGCACAACACCTGCGTCAGGCGCGTGTGCACGGGTACGACGGTTGAGTCGATGATATTCGAGTTCACCGACATGCCCCTCATGACCACCGTCTGGACGACCTTTGGCCGTCCGTGCGAATTGATTTACCTGCCGCTACATCCTCTATGCGGAGAATTGAAGCAGCTCGAGGCACACGAAGACCCTTATGAGGCCGCGCGCACACACTTTCTCAAAAAGCCCTTCAACACCTGTTTTAAGCCCGACGGCTGGCAGAAAACACAGAACTTTCAGAACCTCGCGGAGCTTAAATATGCGGGCAGCATCGCTTCAATAAAGCGCATGAAGCAGGCGGCGTTTGAGTACTTAAAGAAAAGCGAATCTGACTTGCGTCAAGACTTTGACGCCGATAAGGCCAACGCAAGCGACAACTGTGCGTTTGAATACTCCCTGAAGGCCATGGACGAGTATATGGCCTCTGAGCCGCATTTGATAAACGCCGAAGTGATTGAGGCGCGCATAACGCGCGGCGAAGGCGTAAGCAAGGCGCATGTGCTCTTCAGCTATGACAGCGCGCCGGATGAAGCCAGCATGCTCTTTGGCCCCGGCCGCACGGAATTGCACCGCGACTACGCCGCGCCCGTGTTTGGAAGCCTCAAGCACGAAAGCAGCGGGCTTTGGAGCATGAGCTTTGTGTTTGGCGGAAAGCCGCTCAAAGAGGACGGCGAAGGCGATTACGAGTTTATACTCGGCGGCATGGATCTGTGCGCGCTCATCATAATGCACCTGAACGCCGACGGCAGCGGATATAAAGCATAAAGCAAATATTTATGGAACGGCAAAGAGCGTTTATCGCCATAGACCTCAAATCATTTTACGCCTCGGTTGAGTGCAGCGAGCTTGGGCTCGACCCTCTGGACGCATGTCTGGCAGTTGCCGATGAAAGCCGCACCGAAAAGACCATCTGCCTCGCCGTCTCCCCCGCGCTCAAAAGCTACGGCGTGGGCGGCAGGCCGCGCCTGTTTGAGGTCATAGAAATGGTGAAGGCGGTTAACGCCCAAAGGCTGCAAAAAGCGCCCGGCCATCGCTTTACAGGAAAGTCTACGTCCAAGAAAGAGCTGGACAGCGACCCGTCGCTCGAGCTCGATTTTATCGCTGCAAGGCCCCGCATGGCGCTGTACATGGATTACAGCAGGCGCATAGTTTCGATTTACACAAAGTACGTCTCTTTTGACGACATGCACGTGTACTCTGTGGACGAGGTATTTATAGACGCCACGGCGTACCTGAATTATTTCAGGCTTTCGCCCCACGAGCTTGCAATCAAAATGATACGCGATGTGCTGGCGCACACGGGCATAACCGCCACGGCGGGCATAGGCACAAACCTGTACCTCAGCAAGATAGCCATGGACATCGTGGCAAAGCGCATGCCTGCGGACAGGGACGGCGTGCGCATAGCGGAGCTTGATGAAAAAAGCTACAGGGAAAAGCTGTGGAGCCATACTCCCCTGACGGATTTCTGGCGCGTAGGCCGTGGCATCGCGCGAAAGCTGAACGCCAACGGCATGCGCACGATGGGCGACGTGGCGCGCTGCTCCATAGGTGCGCCCGGCGAGCATTTTAACGAGGATCTGCTCTATAAGCTGTTCGGCGTGAACGCGGAATTGCTAATAGACCACGCCTGGGGCTGGGAAAGCTGTGAAATAAGCGACATTAAAGCCTACAGGGCGGACAACAGCTCGCTTTCAAACGGGCAGGTGCTGGCGAGCCCGTACGAGGCGGACAAGGCGCGTCTGGTACTGAAGGAGATGGCACTGAGCTTAAGCTATGAGCTCAACGAAAAAAAACTGATTACAGACAAAATAGATATAAGCGTCTGCTATGACTCCGAAAACCTGAGCGACCCCGAGCGCATGGCCGCCTATAAGGGCGCAGTCGAAAGCGACTTTTACGGCAGGAGCGTGCCCAAGACCGCTCACGGCAGCCGCAGGCTCAAAACGCCAAGCGCCATAAGCGACGAGATAGTCGAGGCGGCGGCAAAGCTCTACGACGACATAACCGACAAAAGGCTGCTCGTAAGGCGCATGTATATAGCCGCCGCGAACGTGCGGGCGAACGACGCGCCAGAAGCGGAGCAAATGAGCATATTCGATACGCCCGGCTTCGGCGACGAGGCCGAGAGCGAGAAGCTCGAAAAGGAGAGCAAGCGCGTAAAAGCGGTGATGGATATACAGCGGCGCTACGGCAAAAACGCCATAATGCGCGGCATGAGCCTCGAGGAAGGCGCTACGGGACGCGAGCGCAACGCGCAGGTGGGAGGTCACAGGGCATGAGCGAGTACGACGACATAATAGACCTGCCCCATCCCGAGCCGAGGCGCCACCAGCGCATGGGCGCAAGGGAGCGCGCGGCGCAGTTCATGCCCTTTGCGGCGCTTACGGGCTACGAGGCGCTGGTCAGGCAGACCGTGGCTGAAACGGCTCCCCGCCCCGAGCTTTCCGAAAACGAAATCGAGGAAATCAATCAGAAGCTCAGGCGTCTCAGGGAAAAAGGGCAAGGCACCGCCGTAAGCATAAGGTGCGTGCGCGAGCGCTTTGGCAGCAAAGACGTCGAAATCTGCGTGCGGCAAGGGAAAGTGAGCCGCGTGGACGCAGACAGGGGCATAATCCTGCTTGACGACGAGGGCGCCGTGTTCTTTTCGGACATACTCGACATAGATGAAATTGCCGGCGCTTAACAGCGCGGCGTTAATATATGGACGGACACAAGCATGAAAAAGTATTTGCGCTTCGATACTCCCTTTTCTTACCTCATAATCCCCGCAGTCGCAATCGTTACCGCATTCAACTACTATATCTTCGTTTTAAGCAACGCCTTCGCGCCCTCTGGCGTAAACGGCATCGCCACCATGGTACAGTATCTGAGCGGCGTTTCGATAAGCTACATGTCGCTGCTCATAAACATCCCCCTCGCCATATTCTCGTTCATTAAGATTGGGCGGGTGTTTACCGTAAAGACGATGCTGTACCTGCTCGTGTTTTCGGGCGTGCTGCTTTTGTTTCAGCACCACGTAATAAACATAGACCGCTTCGTATACCATACCGAGGACGGCAAAAGCACTATACTCGCGCCGGTCGCGGCGGGCGCGATAAACGGCATAGTCTACGGCATAGTGGTTCGTGCCGGCGGCACCACCGGAGGCACGGACTTCATAGCCTCCTACGTGCACAAGCAACGGCCGGACATATCGTTTTCCAAGGTGCTGTTTGTGTTCAACACGTTGGTGTCGCTCTCAAGCTACTTTGTCTACGACTGCAACGTTGAGCCCGTGATACTGTCCATCGTCTACTCCTACATCACCAGTTCCATTTCTGG
This sequence comes from Clostridia bacterium, assembly GCA_017412445.1. Lineage (GTDB taxonomy): Bacteria > Bacillota > Clostridia > Christensenellales > Aristaeellaceae > RUG14130. Next base: position 3,786 of record JAFPYA010000325.1, on the reverse strand, counting down.
CGCGATAATCCGCGGCGGCGAAAACGCGATAAAGATAGAACTGATAACGTCCAAAACCGACGAATTAAAAAAGGAGCTCATTAGCCGGCTGCGCCACTCGGTCACGATACTCACCGCCGAGGGCGGCTACACGGGGCAGGAAAGGAAGCTGATGATCTGTGTGGTAAACACCCATCAGATAAAGGATTTCATGGAGATAATCGCCCGTTATCCCGGCACGTTCGCCTGCGTATCGGATGTGACCAAGACCATTGGCAACTTTAAGCGAAACGCCGGATAGCCTAATCGGGCTCTCCTCCGGGGAAAAACGCCCGGAGGAATTTATATCGCGCGCATGTGTTTAATCGCATGAGGCAAGATGCTCTTTTAAGGCAACAGTGATTATTAAAATGAATCCGCGGGTTTGTCCCGCGGATTTTTATCTTGCTTGCAAGCCTCGGCGCTTTACTGAAGCTCTATACTCTCTATGCCGAACTTGACGAAGCTGTAGTCATCCGTATAGCCCTCACATCTGCCGTCGCGCCAGTTTCCGTAGTGAGTAAAGCTGTCGGGCGAGGTTGCTTCAGGCTCGGGATTCGGGCTTGCGTGGAAGTCGCCCAGAGTGTTTCTTAAGCTGTTCGTGAGGGTTATTCTGATTTCGTTGTCGCCCTTTTTAAGCTCGCCCGCGACGTTCACGCTGTCAGAGAACATTATCAGGCGCTCCTTGCCGCCGTTTATGCTGACCCTCGCGGTGCAATAATTGCCCTTGAGCCTTACAATGCTTTCGTCGCCTTTAGCGGGGATAATCGTCCTTACGCTCATGCTGCCGCCAAAGAACGGGAAGCCCTCCTCCGCAAGCTCGGAGAGGTTCACATACTTGCGGGGCAGGGTAATGCTGAAGCCGCCCTTTGACGACAGCGTACCGTTTTCTCCCTCGGTCAGAGTGAATTCGTCAAGGCAGAAATCGCCCCTTATATATACGGCCTCGATGTCGGTATCGTAGCTCAGGCAGTTCAGCTTGCTCTCGGTGGTACCGTCCGGCTCCACGTACACGCCCTTAAAGATTTTATAGACCTCCTCGCGCTGGTAGTAATCGAGGCGCACTATAAGCTCGTTTTTGCCCGTTCTGAGCAGCTTTGAAATGTCCGCAGCCCTGAAGCTGAAGTCCAGCGCGCCCGGCAAATCGCGTTCGAGGCGGACGCCGTTGAGCGTGAGCTCCGCGCCCTCCCACTTTTCGGTTTCGAGCTTTATAATCGCGGGCTTTGCGGTCACGTTGAAGCAGTACTTGAGATAAATCGTGCGGTTCTGCCCTTCCCTGAGCATGCGGTCGCTTATTGCCATCACTGGCAGCATCCCGGTGTAGCTTTCGCCGTCGTAGCTCAGTGCGGCAGTGTCGAGGGTCAGGCAATTGTCATCCATATTCTCGATGATGGCTTCAGGCTTCAAAAACTCGCGCACGCTTTTCGCATCGGGCGCAGGCGCGCTTTCGGCAAGGGACGAAAGGAATATGATTGTCGACTCGCCCGGCTCGAGCTCAAGAGGGATGTCTATGCCGCGCTCGAGCTTTCTGAAATAGAGCGGCTCAAAGCCCGGCCGCTCGGGGTTGAATTTGCGCGCGCCCTTTGCGTTTATATGGAATACGTTCGTTTGGCGCCAGTCCTTCGAGGTGTTTACTGCGTATACGAAGTCGCCGAACTCCGCCTTGCGCACGGTTATGCGTATGTCGGTGTGCGCGTCCCTGAGCGAAAAACCGTGATTTGTGATTTCGCCTATGGCGATGTTGGATTCGAGCGCGTAGCTTCTTTCCTCGCCGTCGACGAGGTGCGGCTTTTGCTCGCCCGCGAAGCAGAGCTTGCCGCCGGCCTTCACAAATTCGGTAAGCAGGCTGAGCGTGCTTTCGTCAATGCAGGGCATATCCGGCACTACCACGTTTGAATAGGCGCACTTGCCCACGACCAGCTTGCCGTTCTTTATGCTGCCGTACTTTTTGAGCAGGCTCTCATCGGCGTAATGGTGGATGATGCCCACCGCGCTCAGGCCCTCGACAAGGTTTACGAAGTCGTCGTTTAGCTTTTTAAGCGTGCTCCTGTCGTTTCTTCTGAACGTGAGGTAGGCGCTGTGTATCGGATGAATGATGAGCGTATCGGCAATTTCACGGCTTTGGGAGAGCATGTAGCCTACGCGCGTGAAATAGTCGTTGAAGTGCTTTAGGTCCCTGGTCCAGGGGTTGTGCGGCGAATAAAACGCGGGATAGTCGCGCTTGCGCTGGCCGCGGATGGAGTAGGGATACAGGTGATGGCACATGAGGTTTACGCCGTGCACGTACTGCCACTCAGCGATGCGCTTGAGCTCTCTGGGCGTTACGCCCCAGCCGCAGGCGGCGAAGGTCTCGGTGAGCACCTGAGGCTTGCCCAGCTGCATAGCAACCGACGACACCTGACGCGGCGCCATTTCATTGCCGGTTATGCGGCACAGCCAGTCTATGCCCGGGATGTGCTCATACTCATAAAACGGCATGACGCCGCCAGAGCACATCATCTGGCCGAAAAGGCTGTTCTCGTCTATGGTATGGCCGGTCAGCTTGCAGTTGTGCTCCGTGCACCAGCGATAGATCTGCCCCGCGAAGGCCTCGGTGTAGAGCTCGTTCATAGTGAGCCAATAGCGGTAGCGGAAGCGCGGCGCCTGCCTGCAGTCGAGGAAGAGCGCACCCAGCTCCTCCAGCATGTCGGAGGAGTACTTGCTTCTGTATTTGCCGGGCATAACGGGTGAATAGGCAGTTTCATAGCGGAAGTACTGTGGTTCGTCCGTAAAAAAGCCCATCAGCACGTTTCCGAACTGCTTGGCGAAACGGCGGTTATACTTTTCGTGCGTCTCTTCTATGAACGCGCGCACGATCTTCCAGTTAAGTATATCAACGACCGAGTCGTTCGTCATGTCGTAGACGCATTCGCAGGGACTGCCGTCGTCGTCTGTCAGGCGCACAAGCTCTCCGTCCTCGACCCTGTAACAGCCCAGCGCCTTCGGGTCGAACGCGTCCGCGTGGCGGCAGACAATGTAATGGGCGTGATTGGCCTTGTCCTCGAGCAGCTTCATGCCCGCAAAGCCGCTCGGCCAGCCGTTTTCATCGTATGCCCAGGCGCGCATGCCCTGCTTTTCCGCCTCGTCCACGGACGCGCCGACGCATTTGAACCAGTCCTCACCCAGATACTCCGTGGTAAGGCCGCCGCGGGCGTGCATGAAAAAGCCGCCTATGCCCGCCTTTTTCATGTCTCTTATCTGGCGGCGCAGATGCTCGGGCTCGAGCTCGTCGTTCCAGCTCCAGAAGGGTATCGGCTTATAGTCGGTAAGATCTCCCCTGAGTTTTTCCATAATGCTGACGGCCATATGTGCACCTCCCAGTTAACTTTATTCAATTATACCATATATTGGCCGAAAATAAAAGCTCAAATTAGGTTTTCAGTTCAAAAAACGTGTATTTAGACATGTTAGCGCACAGAAACAGACAAAATTTTGACATTACTGCAATAATTAACAATCAATTTACCGGTGTGTTGAATCGAAACCCAAAAAACAGGAACTAAATTACTTGATTTTGGTATTCGCGGGTGCTATAATGCTGTAGTAAACCATATGGAGGTGTAAATAATATGGCGTATAAAATCAATGACAGCTGCATTTCCTGCGGCCTGTGCGCGAGCAACTGCCCTGTTGAGGCTATCACCGAAGGCGACGGCATCTACGTAATCGATGCCGAGAAGTGCATATCCTGCGGCCTTTGCGCTGAGAATTGCCCCGTCAGCGCGCCCG
>JAFPYA010000324.1 GCA_017412445.1 Clostridia bacterium | reverse complement strand
TGCTCAAATGGGATATGTTCGGCATGGGGCTCGCCTCGTCGCTGAGCTACTACATAGCCACGGCCATCGCGCTCATATATTTCCTCAGCAAAAAATGCGTGTTCCGATTTTCCTTTAAGCTGATCAGCCGCAAAAAGATAATCGAGCTGTTTAAGGAAGGGCTGCCCGCGGGCTTTAATCTGGCCTCGGGCGTGGTACTCGTAGCGGTCGTGAACAAAATGCTGACCTCCGTTGGCACGGACGCCGGCGCGGTAGCCGCGTTCTCAGTGATAAACACGATAGGCAACGCCGCCTGCTGCGTAAATACGGGCATAGGCGGCGTGTCGCTGACGCTGTCGGGCATACTCTACAACGAGGAGGACCGCACGGGGCTGATCAGCCTGATGAAGCAGCTGTTCATGTATTCCGCCGTACTCGGGCTCGGCATGGCCGCGGTGCTGGTTATCGGCGCGCCCGCGTTCGCCTCGGCGTTTATAACCACGGGCGGCGATACGCTGGGCATGGCCGTAAAGGGAATAAGGCTTTATTCGGCGGGTCTCATGTTTTGCTGCGCCAACAACGCGCTCAAAAACATGTATCAGGCTACGGGCAAGCCGCATTTGACCGAATGCATTTCCACGCTTGAAGGCGCGCTCCTGCCCTCGCTTGCGGCGCTGTTCTTAGGCTTCTTGCCGCGCAATATCGACGGTTTCTGGTATTTTTTCGTCGTGGGTGAAACGGTGACGCTTATGCTTATTCTGCTGCATGCGGCGCTCAGGCAAAAGCGTTCGCCTGTAAAAAACGGTGCCTATCTCCTGCTTAACGGCGATTTCGGCGCGCCCGCCGAAAGGCTGCTCGAGGCGAGCATAAGCAGCCTTGACGAGGTGAGCGAGCTGTCGCAAAGGGCTGAGGAGTTTTGCATCAAAAACGGGCAGAGCGTCAGGGTCAGCCGCCACATAGCGCTGTGCATAGAGGAGGTGGCCTCAAACGTGATAAGCCACGGCTTTACTCACGACAACAAGCCGCATAACCTGTCCGTGCGCGTGCTGGGCAAGCCCGACCACTGGGTATTGCGCTTCAGGGACGACTGCCGCGCCTTCGACCCCATATCCTACCTGACCGACCACCCCGAAACCCCCGGCATAAAGCTTATGCTGGCGCTGGCCGAGGACGCGAAATACACCTATTCCCTGAGCATGAACAACCTGACGCTCACTCTCAAGGGCGACTGTCAGGCGTAGGCGCCGGGCTTTACTCAAACTTTTTTGACAGCGTGCCGCTAGCGGCGCGAATGGTGCCGCCGTTCAACAGGTAAGCCTTCATCGCGCGGCGAAGATATGTGTCCTCCTTCAGCTGGGCAAGGCTTTCCGGGGTGCGCTTTTGCGGGGGCAGTTCATAGACCCATTCCAGCACGGCCTCAAGGCAGTCCTCCTGCTCCTGCACGCCGCAAAACGCCTTCTGAAAGCGCAAAATGCGCGATTCCGAGGGCAAAAGCGCCGAAAGCCCGGGGCTCAGCAGCCAGCTGTTCAGCGTGATGGTGGCGTTTTCCCACTCGGGATAAAATTCCTTCATAAAGGCCCGTGCCTTTTCCACGGACGCGTTCAGCCTTTCCGGCTCCAAAATGGCGTCGGAGGGGATGTGCAGCGCAAGCAGGCGCTTATCGTCCTGGGCAAGCAATTCGTATTCCATTTCCCCGATACGGTACAGCCGCCCCTCAATCTGGCGCACCGTCCAAAAGCCCCGGTCGAAGCCGTAGTGACCGTACTGAAGCATATGCTCGTTCACAAAGCGCGTAAAGCAGCGCATGGTGTCAAGCCAGATTTCCTCCGGCTTATCCGCCCAGACGCCGCGGGCGCGGTTGTCCAGCACCCTTCGGATCTGCCGGTTCAGTTCGCCCGCGCCATTTTGTTCGTCAGCCTCCGCGCCGCCCGCAAATTGCTTAAGCTCGCTCCAGCTTACGTCCGCCGCCTGCATGGCAAAGGCGTGCGGCATCTCGATACGCATGAGGAAGTGCTCCGTTTCGTCCTGCCTGATTATGCGGTCGTTCACGTCGAACACCTCTTCCATGCCGGGCAGACGGCGCTTTTCGTCCTCCTCCCTTCGACCCTGCTCCAGGTCCTCCGGGGACATCGCCCAATACTTTTCCTCTCCCCAGCAAAGGTCAAGAGCGCTGAGCCTCTCCCTTTCCCTGCGGAGATGGTCAGCGCAGTCCTCCCATGTATCCGGCCTTTTCTCTCCCCGGGCCCTTGCGGCTACGATGGCAAGGCGCGGAAACAGCCGCTGCTGGGCGCGGCGCGCGTTTGTGACGCGTTCGCCCCAAAGAGGGCATTCATAGCCGATCAAGTTTTCCTCACGGCCCTTGGCGTATTCGGGAATATCGGGCGTTTCGTACACCGCGCGGGCGTCCAGCATGTGGTAGGGGCGGTTGATGTAGTATTTGTCCGCGTCCGAGCAGATAACCTCACCGCCCTCCTTCATGAAGGCGGCCGTCTCTTTGTCGTTGCCCAGCCAGTGCTGCACTACGAAATAGTGGGGCAGCATGCCGCCCGCCAGCGACTCGTTCCACACTATGGGGCGCTTGCCCCGCTTCCATAAAAATTCGCCCGCGCGCAGCACCAGCCAGCGCTGCAGCTCGTTTTCGCTTTTCAGCCCCATTTCGCGCATGCGCCTTTGACAGTCAGGGCAGCGGCGCCAGTGCATTTTTACCGCCTCGTCGCCGCCGATGTGCACAAAAGGCCCGTCAAAGAGCTCACATATCTCCTCCAGAATACCCTCCAGAAACGCAACCGCGACCTCGCGCCCCGCGCAGATAAGATTTGGAAACACGCCCGCGCAGGTCTGCACGCGGTATTCATAGGGCGCGTCGTTTATTCCCCGCGCGTCCTCACGGCGGCAGCCGTATTGAGTATAGGCCGCCAGCATCGCGCTGGCGTGACCCGGCACCTCGATCTCAGGCACGATCTCCACCCCGCAGTCGCGGGCGAACTCCACGGCGCGCTTTATATCCTGCTGAGTGTAAAAGCCGCAGTTGTTCTCTGTGGGGCTTTCGCCCCAAAAGCAGCTTTCCCCGCGCACGCTGCCCACCTCGGTCAGGCGAGGATAGCGCTTGATCTCGATGCGCCAGCCCTGATCGTCGGTCAGATGCCAGTGAAAGCGGTTGAGCCCGATCAGGGACGCCGCCTTTATGAGCCTGAGCACCTCCTCTAAGGGAAGAAAGTGACGTGCGGGATCCAGCATGAATCCCCTGTAGGAATAAGCCTTGCCCATGGGAACCTCCTTTTAGCAGACAGCATTATTTGTTCGCAATATCGTTCTGCATGGCCCGGCCATGATACCGCCATGTGTTGCCTTTTAATATGCCAAATCTTAGCATATTCGCCTGCTTCTGTCAACAGAAAGGATGAACGCAGAATAAGACCGTAGAGCAGGCACAAGAAGCCCTTTTGTGAATATTATATAAATATTCTTGCTTTTTTCAAAATTGATGGTATAATTGAACTGCGTTGAAGAAAAGCAGTAACCGCTTGAACGCGCCTCAAGAGAGCCGGCGGCAGGTGTGAGCCGGCGGGCGAAAGCGGCGAACTCGTTTCGGAGCATCCCTTTCAGGGCGCGCGCCTGCGTTACAGGGCAAATGAGCGGATCTTGCATGGATCAGGAAGAGTGGTACCGCGCGTGAGGAACGCGCCTCTTCGCCTGTAAGGTCGTTTTATTTTAAGATACTTTCGTTAAAGGAGACGATTGCGATGGCCTATTTTAAGGAGTATGTCCCCGCCGCTATCGAAAAGAAGTGGCAGGAGCATTGGGACAGCACCGGCGTGCTCAACGCCGAGAACAGGTACGACAAGCCCAAGTTTTACCCGCTGATAGAGTTCCCCTATCCCAGCGGACAGGGTCTGCATGTGGGGCATCCCCGCTCCAATACCGCCATGGACATAATCGCGCGCAAGCGCCGCATGGAGGGCTACAACGTGCTGTTCCCCATAGGCTACGACGCGTTCGGCCTGCCCACGGAGAACTACGCGATAAAGAACCACATCCACCCCGCGATAGTCACGAAAAAGAACGTGGATCACTTCCGCGAGCAGCTCAAGCGTCTGGGCTTCTCCTTCGATTACAGCCGCGAGATTAACACCACCGACCCCAAATACTACAAGTGGACGCAGTGGATCTTCCTCAAGCTGTTTGAAAACGGTCTTGCATACAAGACTGAGATGCCCATCAACTGGTGCACCTCCTGCAAGGTGGGCCTCGCCAACGAGGAAGTCGTGGGCGGCAAATGCGAGCGCTGCGGCGGCGACGTCATCCGCAAGGTCAAGAGCCAGTGGATGCTGAGGATCACCGACTACGCGCAAAAGCTCATAGACGGCCTCGACAGCGTTAACTACATCGAAAAGGTCTCCGTGCAGCAGAAGAACTGGATAGGCAGGAGCGAGGGCGCGGAGGTCGACTTCATGCTCACCACCGGCGACAAGCTGCGCGTGTACACCACCCGCCCTGACACGCTCTTTGGCGCGACCTACATGGTCATTTCGCCCGAGCATCCCCTGGTGGAAAAGTACAAGGACATACTCACCAATTATGACGAGATCAGCGCCTACCGCGAGGCGGCCGCCCGCAAGAGCGACTTTGACCGCACGGAGATGAACAAGGACAAAACCGGCGTCGAGCTCAAGGGCATACGCGCCATAAATCCCCTGACCGGCAAGGAGATCCCCGTCTGGATAAGCGACTACGTACTTATGAGCTACGGCACGGGCGCCATAATGGCCGTGCCCGCCCACGACGAGCGCGACTGGGAGTTTGCCACCAAGTTCGGCCTGCCTATAATCGAGGTGGTGGCCGGCGGCAACGTCACCGAGGCCGCGTTTACCGATATACAGACCGGCACGATGGTCAACAGCGGCTTTTTAAACGGCATGAGCGTAAAGCAGGCCAAGGCCGCGATAATCGACCATCTGGAGCAAAAGGGCATAGGCACCCGCAAGGTCAACTTCAAGCTCAGGGACTGGGTGTTCTCCCGCCAGAGGTACTGGGGCGAGCCCATACCGATAGTCTCCTGCCCCTGCTGCGGCTACGTGCCCCTCAAGTACGAGGATCTGCCGCTCAAGCTGCCTGAGGTCGAAAACTACGAGCCGACCGACGACGGCGAGAGCCCGCTGGCCGCGATGACTGACTGGGTCAACACCACCTGCCCCAAGTGCGGCGGACCCGCCAAGCGCGAGACCGACACCATGCCCCAGTGGGCGGGCAGCAGCTGGTATTTCCTGCGCTACTGCGATCCCCACAACGATCACGCCTTCGCCGACCCCGAGGAGCTGAAATACTGGCTGCCGGTTGACTGGTACAACGGCGGCATGGAGCACGTGACCCGCCATCTGCTCTATTCCCGGTTCTGGCACCGGTTCCTGTACGATATCGGCGAAGTGCCCACCCCCGAACCCTACGCCAAGCGCACCGCCCAGGGCATGATTCTGGGTACGGACGGCGAAAAAATGAGCAAGAGCCGGGGCAAC
>JAFPYA010000003.1 GCA_017412445.1 Clostridia bacterium | reverse complement strand
CCGCGCGCTGCTCTCCGCCGTGCCCGTGCCCGATCCCAAGCGCAGCCGGGCGCTGCACCGGGAGATCCTGCAGGGCGACGTGCCCAGCCCCATCAACCCGCCCAAGGGCTGCGTGTTCTCCACCCGCTGCCGCTTCGCCACCGACAAGCCCGTGTGGTACGAACTGCGTCCCGGCCACTTCATCTACGCCAACCAAAAGGAGATAGACCAGTACAGCGAGGAGTTGGCGAAGGCTTAAACCAGCCGATAAAACTCAAAATCAAACCATTCACCGCCGCAGGCGCTTAACGCCGCGGCGGCTTTCAATATAAAGAAACCTCATTTTATCCATGCGTCTGTCGCGCAAGCACAAGACCGCGGGTGGTTTTGAGGGGCCACAGCCCCTCCAACAACAATCCGCAGCGGCGGCATGTACGCCGCGAGGAGCGTTTTTTGCGCAGGGAGAGAAGACGACCGGAGCAAATAGTCGCTGCTTTACAGTTTTTTCGCCCGGATATTCCCGCAGGAATTTCAGAAAAAAACTGCTATCCTGTTGCGCCTCCCTCAAAACCTTGCCGTCTAAACACCGCATCAACTCGCAGGGCAAAACTCCACCGCTCGAAACGGATCTCCGATTCATTTCGAGCGAAGCGCGGCGCCCTCTTGATTTTTGGCTTTTTTCGTATATAATATAAACTGAAAACAAATATGCTGGAGGAACAAGCTTTGGTTTGCCCAAGATGCGGCGCCACTATAAAAGCGTCCATGCGCAAATGCGCCAAGTGCGGCCTGCCGCTGTCTTATCAGGACAAGGTCAACAGAAACGACCAGCTGCCCATAAAGACGCTCCTTTTCAGGAGCGCGCTGGTGCTTTTGGCGGCGCTGGTCACGCTGATTATTTTCATACTCATTGAGGAGCCGCTGCGCATACGCAATAAAAACAAAAACATCACCAAGCAGTACGTAAATCAGGTCGTGGAGAGCCTGGTGCTCGACAACGGCTATCAGGGGCACGCCTTCACCTTTTTCGGCACGGACGGCGACTGCGTCTACATCGAGGAGCTCGGCGAAAGCTTCATGTTCGTGGGCGGTCTCGCCCGCGTGGAGGTGCCGGACTACGTATGGTTTGAAAGCGACCCCACAAACATAGAAGACGCGCTCATCACCTTTTCGCCAATATACATTTCCTCAACGGGCAAAAAGACGCGCATACCTGTGTTCAGCGTGCAGGTGCCCGTGCCCGAGGCGCCCGTGACCATCTCCAATCCCAAGAGCGACCGCGTTACGGTCATAACCTCGCAGACCGGCCTCGACATGAACGTGGTCTACGGCAGTCAGGTGATAATCAACGGCGAGGACGTGAGCGACAAGGTGGACAGGAGCGGAAACCTGAGCCTTACGCTCAACATAGAGCCCATAGGCGACAACAACATATCCATCATCGTGCGCACCGCCAACCACAAGGAGGCGCGGCGCGACATAGTGTTCTACCGCGATCCCATGGAGATAAACCTCGAGGTCGCCTCGTCCGTGCAGTACATAAGCCGCCTGAACTACATGACGGTCAGCGGCGTTTCGGAGCCGGGCGCGACAATCACCGTGGACAGCGATTACGAGCGCGGCAGCCTCACGGTCGACGAGAGCACGGGCAAGTTCTCCTTCCGCGCCAGGTTCTCCACCTACGGCAAGAACCTCGTGATCTTCCGCGCCTCCATGGAGGGCAAGAAGGACTCCGTTATCTCGTTCTACGTGGACTACCTGCCCGCCAAGGCCGAATACACGAGGTACGCCTGGACCATGGACTACGCGCAGCTGTCCGCCTACTACGAGCAGTGGAACGGCAGGGTGTTCCTGTGCATGGGTCAGATAGTGGCCAACTACATGGACAGCGGCACCATGTACTCCATAATGAACGTGGGCAACGCCTCGGACGTGAAGCTCGTGGCGCTGATAAATGAATCCAATACCGGCCAGTTCCTCGTAGGTCAGGAGTACGCGCTGTACGCAGACGTGTCCGGCCGCCTGTTCTACCAGAACAATTACATACCCATGCTCATCGCCCGATACACCAGGGATTAGGAGGATCGCAAATGAAAAAAATCGCTTTTGTGCTTGCGCTTGCGCTTCTGATGTGCCTGCCCGCGCAGGCGGACGAGGTCTTTGACGGCGCGGTGTACGACGCCTACAGCCCCGTATACGACGAGAGCTTCCTTGCGGGCTGGGAGACCATAAGCTACATCGAGCCCTCAGGTCTTCTGCTGAGCGCCACGAGGGACGACGCCGAAATCTCCGTGACCGTGGAGGAGGCCGAGGAAAACCCGGACAGCTACCTTGTAAGCCGCGTGGCGGGTGTGACGCGCTACGGCAGGGACATAAGCGGCGGCAGCGTAAGTCAGGTGACTATGGCGGGCTTTGAAAAGGCGGCACGGGTTTCCTACAGCTTCCGCTCCCTGCGCGACAGCGGCGAGGGCGACGTGTATCACGTGCTGGTGTACGCGGCCAAAATAAAGACCGGCTACCTCGCCACGGTCAGCCTCACATGGTGGGGCGAAAACGCCTACGAGGACGGCTTCACCAGCCGCTTCATGCCCTCGTTCTCTCTGAAAAAGGAAAGAATTTCAACCACCTACACCGCCTTTCTCACCTACTGCGAGAGGCGCGACGACGGCATATACCTGACGCTCGACTTCTGCGATATGGAGTACGAGCCGACCTTCGGCATGGCCTACGCGCTGAACCAGGACGACAACACCTACACCTACAAGCTCAGCCCGGAGGCAAAACTGTGGCTGCCGTCCTTTACCGGGGCGCTCTACAGCTTTAAGCGCACAGAGCCGGAAGCGAGCGAGATTTCAATCGCCATAGAGAGCTTTTACAACCTGAACGAAGTGCACGCGGTGTACCTCGTGCTCTTCGACGAAAACGACCTTATAGTGCGCCTTCAGCACTACAACGCCCTGTAAACGGAGGAAAAGACTTTGCCTAACGACCTGTCAAGGATACGCAATTTTTGCATAATCGCCCACATAGACCACGGCAAGAGCACTCTGGCCGACCGCCTGCTGGAGAAGACCGGCGTCATGGCCTTAAGGGACATGACCGATCAGGTGCTCGACAGCATGGAGCTTGAGCGCGAAAGGGGCATAACCATAAAATCCAAGGCCGTGCGCATGCCCTACAAGGCGGCAGACGGCACTGAATACGAGCTCAACCTGATCGACACCCCCGGCCACGTGGACTTTACCTACGAGGTCAGCCGCGCGCTGGCCGCCTGCGAGGGCGCGGTGCTGGTGGTGGACGCCACTCAGGGCATAGAGGCGCAGACGCTGGCAAACGTGTATCTGGCGCTGGATCACGACCTTGAAATTCTGCCCGTGATAAACAAAATCGACCTGCCCAGCGCCCGCCCCGAGGTGGTAAAGCAGGAGATAGAAGAGGAGATAGGCCTCGACACCGAGGGCTGTCCGCTCATAAGCGCCAAGCAGGGCATAGGCATAGACGAGGTGCTCGAGCAGATAGTCTCAAGGGTACCCGCGCCCGAGGGCGACGTGGACGCGCCGCTGCAGGCGCTGATTTTTGACAGCTATTACGACAACTACCGCGGCGCGATCTCCTCCGTGCGCATAAAGCAGGGCACGGTCAGGGTGGGTCAGAGCATACGCATGATGGCCTGCGGCAAGGAGTTTGAGGTCACCGAGTGCGGCGCGTTCCTGCCCGGCGGCTACCTGCCCACGGGCGAGCTCAGGGCGGGCGACGTGGGCTACATCGCGGCCTCCATAAAGGACATAGCCGATATCCGCGTGGGCGACACCATCACCGGCACGGACAACCCCGCAAAGGAGGCGCTGCCCGGCTACAAGCCCGTGCAGCCAATGGTCTACTGCGGCATATATCCCGCCGACGGCGCGGATTACGAGAGCCTCAAGGACGCGCTCGATCGGCTCAGGCTCAACGATGCCTCGCTGTCCTTCGAGCCCGAGACCTCAGTGGCGCTGGGCTACGGCTTCCGCTGCGGCTTTCTTGGGCTTTTGCACATGGAAATAATTCAGGAGCGCCTCGAAAGGGAGTTCGACCTCGACCTCGTGACCACCGCGCCCAGCGTCGTCTACCACGTGCAGAAGACCGACGGCGAGATGATTTCTATAGACAACCCCACGAACCTGCCCCCTATAAACGAGATAGAGCACATGGAGGAGCCCTTCGTGGACGCGCACGTGATCACGCCCTCGGAGTACACCGGCGCGATAATGGAGCTGTGTCAGGAGAAGCGCGGCGTGTTCCGCGACATGAAGTACATAGATGGCGGGCGCGCCGAGATACTCTACGACCTGCCGCTCAACGAAGTAATCTACGACTTTTTCGATACGCTCAAGAGCCGCACGCGCGGCTACGCCTCCTTCGATTACGAGCTCAAGGGCTACGTGCAAAGCGACCTCGTAAAGCTCGACATACTTTTGAACGGTGAGGCCTGCGACGCGCTCAGCATAATAGTCCACAAGGACAGGGCCTACGCCAGAGGCCGCTCCATCGCCGAAAAGCTCAGGGACGCGATACCCCGCCAGCTGTTTGAAATACCCATACAGGCGGCGATAGGCGGCAAGATAATCGCCCGCGAGACGGTCAAGGCAATGCGCAAGGACGTACTCGCGAAGTGCTACGGCGGAGATATCACGCGAAAGAAGAAGCTGCTCGAAAAGCAGAAGGAAGGCAAGAAGCGTATGCGACAGCTCGGTACGGTAGAGGTACCGCAGGAAGCCTTTATGAGCGTGCTGAAGCTGGATTCGTAAGCTGTAGGGACGCCCATCGGGCGTCCGAAAACAATCGAAATACAACAGACGGACGCACAATGCGCGCCCCTACACAAACGTTCATCTTTCGGGCGGATAATATCCGCCCCTACACAATAGGAGGGAGAAAATGGTTCTCAACTACATCTTGACAGGCTGTGCGGCGGTATTCTTCATACTGTGCGTGCTGTCCGTAATGGCGGAGCGTTCTCCCTCGGATAAGGCATTCTCGCGCAACCTCTTCCGCAGGCTGAAAATAACCCTGCGCGAGATTGGACCGCTCCTGTTCGTGGCGGTAGCGGCTGTGCTCGTCATAGCGGCGCTGAAATGGGACAAGCTCGACATCGTGTG
>JAFPYA010000323.1 GCA_017412445.1 Clostridia bacterium | reverse complement strand
CGGCCATGCGGGTGTCCTTGTTGGCGCCGCAGAATGCGTCGACCACGAACAGGCGCTTGCCGCACAGCTCCTGCTGAGCCAGCTTCTTGACCTCGGTCCAGGTCTCCTGGGTCATGGGATGGTTGTCGTTTTTGTATTCGGGGGTGGTCCACCACACGGTGTCCTTGGAGTTCTCGTCAACCACGATGTACTTGTCCTTGGGGGAGCGGCCGGTGTAGATGCCGGTCATAACGTTGACCGCGCCCAGCTCGCTTACCCTGCCCGCGTCATAGCCGGTCAGCTCGGGCCTGGTCTCCTCTTTGTAGAGCAGATCGTAGGAAGGATTGTAGATAATCTCGGTAGTGCCTGTAATGCCGTACTTGCTCAGGTCGATGTTTGCCATTATAATGCCCCTTTCATTTGCTGTACGCTTATATCGATTACCCGCCGCTTAAAGCGGGCAGGCCTATGCCTTTGACATTATCATAAACAAAGCGCGCAATAAAATCAATGGTTTTACTGTTAAATGGAAAGCACTAAAAGGTTGAATTTTGCCCGCGGGCGATATCTGTCCCGATGGCAGTATGAAAAGCGTCCCGTTAAGGAAAATTAAGAATATTTTCGGCCGCCGAGGCTTGCGGCCGGGGTGGAATAATGTATAATATAGCGCGTACGGAAACGGAGGCTTTATGACGGCAAAACGCGTTAGGGCGCTTTTCTCAATAGCGCTGATAGTGTTTTTTCTTGCGGGCTTTTCCGCCCACGCCGCTGAGTGCGGCGAGGAGGACTGCCCCGCGTGCCTGGCATGCCGTCAATTGATTTTGAGCATGGCGCTGTGCGCCGCGCTTGCAGGCCTTGCCGCTTTTGAAATGCCGGGCGCGCGCCTTTCGCGTAAGTGCCTTCTGTATGCCCTTAGCCCGGAAACACTTTTCGGCCTCAAGGTGCTTTTATTGTGCTGAAGCATATTTTGCCAGTCTCTTTTCAGGTTTTCCAATCGACAAACAAATATATGAAAGGATACATTGCATATGCTTCGCGGCATAGATTTATGCAAGCGGTTTGACGAATATACCGCGATCTGTTACGACGACATGACGTTTGAGGATGGCAAAAGCTATGTGCTTCTGGGCGCAAGCGGCTGCGGCAAGAGCACCTATCTCAACATGCTCGCGGGCGTGATTTCGCCAACTGAGGGCCGCGTCGAGATAGACGGCAAAAACATGAGCGCGCTTACTCAAAAGCAGAAGGACGCCTTCAGGGTCGGGCGCATAGGCTACATATTTCAGGATTTCCGCCTCATAGAGGACATGAGCGTAAAGGACAACATAGACATACTGCGCCTTGAGGGCGTGGACACAGGCAAGAGCGACGAAATTCTGTCGCGCCTTGGCATACTCGACAAAAAGAACCGCAAAGTCAGGCGGCTGTCCGGCGGCGAAAAGCAGAGGGTGGCGATAGCCCGCGCGCTGGTCAAGGCGCCGGACATAATACTTGCGGACGAGCCTACCGGCAACCTCAACTACCAGATAGGCCTGAAGGTGATGGAGGAGCTTATCGCCTGCGCAAGGGGCAAAACGCTCATCTGCGTGACCCACGACGACAGGCTGAGCGCCCTGTTTGACGAGGTAATAGACATGAACCTCATAGCTCACGCGAAGGGCGGTGAGGCAGATGCTTAAATTCGCACTCAAAAACATGGGCGTCAAGAAGGGGCGCATGGCGCTGGTGGCACTGAGCATAATTATCTCCGCCACGATCGCGCTTCTGAGCTACAACGTCTCCGCCCAGATAAACGACGGCATACTCGACAGCTTCATTTATTACGACATGATAATCGGCCCCGCCGGCTCCTCGACGCAGCTGGCGATGAACACGATGTTCTTTACGGATAAGCCGCTGGGCACGATTTCATACAACCTGATAGAGGAGCTTAACGGCAGCGGCCTTGTAAACGCCGCGGTGCCCTTCGCCATGGGCGACAGCTTCAATTCCAGCCGCATAGTGGGCACAACGCCACTGCTGCTCGACGGCAAGGCGCTGAGCAAGGGCGAAATGTTCGGCGAGGACGAGCTCTACACCGCCGTGATAGGCAGCGAGGTGGCGTCAAAATACAACCTGAGCGTGGGCGACCTTATGGTCACCTCGCACGGCCTCACCTCTACCGGCAGCCGCCACGCCTCCTCGCCCCTCACTGTGGTCGGCATTCTCAAACCCACTCACACTAACTACGACAACACCGTGTTCACCTCCTACAAGACCGTCTGGGCAGTGCACAGCCACGAGGAGGAGGAGCACGCGCATGCCGCCGCCGAGAATACGGGCGTCCTCTCCCACGGGGCGGGAACCGTCGCCTCCGCCGCGGCGTCAAACGGAGCGGAGGAAAGCGAGACGCACGAGGGCGAGGTGTGCGCGATACTCGTAAGGACCAAGTCCATTTCCGCCTACAACGCGCTGAACGCCCGCTATTCAAAGGACGGCGGGCTGCTGGTGATAAACCCCTCGACCGTGCTGCGCGAGGTGCTCTCTCAGGTGAACACCTCGGCGAAGGTGGTGTATCTGCTGTGCGTGATCATACTCATTATGAACATACTGGTCATAAGCGTCATAACCGCGCTCAACCTCATGGACAGCAAAAAGGAGATAGCGCTCATGCGCATGATAGGCATATCCATGAAGCGCGTGCGCGAGGTGTATCTGATACAAAACGGGCTGATGGGGCTCGTGAGCGTGCTTTTGTCGGTGCTGATGTGCCATCTGAGCCTGAGCTTCATAAACGCGTACACGAGCGGCATGGGCATAGTTATGAACCCCATGAGGTTTTACACGCTTGAGCCGGTAATCGCGCTGATAGTGTTCGCCCTGAGCGTGCTGCCCACGGCTGTCAGCATAAGCCTTATGAGCCGCAGAGATGCGCTCGTAAACTGACGAATCCCAAAGGAGGAAAAACACATGAAAAGGTGCCTTACGCTGCTGCTTGCGCTTTCGATTTCGCTGACGCTGTGCACGTCCCTTGCGGACAGCCCTGCGGCGCTTAGCTTCGCCGCCTCAAACGACATAAGCGAAATAAAGGCTCTGGACGGAAAGCAGGTGACGATAATAGGCTACATGGCCACGATGAGCCCCGTAAACGGCGAATTCATGTACCTTATGAACCTGCCCTACCAGAGCTGCCCCTTCTGCGTGCCAAACACCACGCAACTGGCGAATACTATGGCCGTGTACGCCTCAAAGGGCAGGAGCTTTGACTTTACCGATCAGGCCGTGCGGGTCACGGGCACGCTCAAGGTGGAGGACTACACGGACGAGTTCGGCTACGAATACAACTACCGCATAGTGGACGCAAGCTGCTCCACGGTGGATTTAAGCAAGGTGGACAGCCGCTATTCCCTCTGGACGACCATGGCCTCCGACGGCGTGACCGCCGAGATCTACGCGATGTTCGACTACCTCTACTTCATCTGCCAGTGGCAGGACTACATGTTCAACTACTACGACGAAAACGGCAATTTCCAGAGCGTGCCCATATACGCCGGAGACGTGATGAACCTGCTTAGCGAGGAAGGGAGCGACTACCTCCGCATGAGCGCGGACGGCTACTTTGACGATTTGATCGCCCGCGTACGCCGCGTAAGCGACACTGAGCTTGAGGACCTCGTGGACATACTGAACAAATGCAAAGAGGTGCGCACTTTTGCCCTGAACGAGCTCTACGGCGGCGCCTACGTCTACCGCGAGGACACCGACTCCTTCACCCAGAACAGCTACGACGAGCTCTACGAAGCGTGGTACGAGGCGTACTGGCTCTTCAGCGGAGAGTGGATAAACAGGTGGCAATTATAAAGAAGCGGGGACGACATTAAGCCGTCCCCTGTATTTTAGCCCATGGAGCGCCTCGTTCAGAGGCGTTCCTTTGTTATTTTTTCCAGCACCTGAGCGCGTTTGCAGTCGCAAGCAGCAGCACGCCCACGTCGCCGGCTATGGCTACGTACATGGGGAGCTTCACGAATATGCTTACGCCGAGTATGGCAAACTTCACGGCGAGGGAGACGACTATGTTTTCCTTTGCGATGCGCACGGTCTTGCGGGCGATGCGAAGCAGCATGGGCAGGCGGGTGAGCCTGTCGTCCATTATCACCGCGTCGGCGGTCTCTATCGCAGCGTCGCTGCCCAGGCCGCCCATGGCGATGCCTGTGTGGGAGGCCGCCAGCACGGGCGCGTCGTTTATGCCGTCGCCGGTGTAAACGGTCTTGCCCTGCTTTGAAATCTCCTCGGCCAGCGCCACCTTGTCGGCGGGCAGAAGCTCCGCGTACACCTTGTCGAGCCCGACCGCCCTGCCTACGGCCTCGGCGGCCTGCCTGCTGTCGCCCGAGAGCATAACCGTCTGCTTTATGCCAAGCGCCTTAAGCTCCCTTATGGCCTCGGCGCTCGAGGGCTTTATGTCGTCGGTCACGAAGATTTCGCCCGCGAACGCGCCGTCCACGGCCACGTACACCGCCGCGCCCGTGTCGGGTGCGGTCACGTTTTCGCTTTTCATCAGCTTGAGGTTGCCCGCGAGCACCCTGTGCCCCTCTACCAAAGCGCACACGCCCATGCCGGCCTTTTCGTATACGAGCTCCTTTTGGATGCCGTCCTCAGCGCCGATGGCCGCCACGCACTTCGCCACGGGGTGGCTCGAATAGCTCTCCGCCGCAGCGGCGAGGCGCGTGAAGGTCGCCTCATCCATGCCCGAGGGCTTTATTTCCTTTATGGCAAAGCCGCCGGTTGTGAGCGTGCCGGTCTTGTCGAAGGCGCAGATTTCCGCCTGAGAGAGCGCCTCGAGGTACACGCTGCCCTTCACCAGCACGCCGTTTTTGGAGGCGCAGCCTATGCCGCAAAAGAAGCTCAGCGGCACGCTGACCACCAGCGCGCAGGGGCAGCTCACGGTCAGAAACACCAGCGCCTTGTGCACCCAGTCCGTCCACTCGCCGGTTATCAGCGAGAGTACCACGGCAAGCAGCACCGCCGCGGCTATCACGCAGGGCGTGTAGATTTTGGCGAAGCAATGTATGAAGTCCTCGGCCTTGGCCTTGCGCTCGGAGGCCTCCTCGGTCATGTGCAGTATCCTGTCCACGGCGCTGTCGCCCGCGGGCGCGGTGACCCTCATCTCCACGCGGCCGCTTATGTTCACGCAGCCGCTGAACATTTCGTCGCCGGGCGCCTTTTCCTGCGGCAGGCTCTCGCCGGTGAGCGAGGAGGCGTCCACGGTGGTCATGCCCTTGATTATCACGCCGTCGAGCGGCACCCTTTCGCCGGGCTGCACCGCCATGATCTCGCCGATTTTTACCTCTTCAGGCGAAACCTCACATTCCTTGCCGCCGCGTATCACGCGCGCCCTGTCGGGCCTCAGGCGGGCAAGCGAGGACACGCTGTCCCTGCTGGAATCGACCGCCAGATCCGCAAACCATTCGCCCACGCGGTACAAAAGCATAACCGCCACCGCCTCTGGAAACTCCCCAAGTATCAGCGCGCCCACGGTGGCCACAGTCATAAGAAATTCCTCTGAGAAGATTTCGCCCTCCCTGAATTCCTTAAACACACCGATTATGACCTCAAAAGCGACAAACAGGTATATGGCGATATACGCGAGCGTGCGCCATATGCCCTCGGGAATGAACCACGCGCCCGCCCACATGAGCGCGCCCGCAATCAGCCAGTACAGCTCTTTTTTCTGCTCCTCGTTCATATTTCTGAACATAGTCCCTCTCCTTTCATTCCGCCTCGCTCACGTGCTCGTAGCCCTGCCGTATAATGCTGCCCACGTGGTCGTCGTCCAGGCGGTAATACACGGTTTTGCCTTCCCTGCGGCTCGCAACCAGCCTGTGGTTTTTGAGCACCCTTAACTGATGGCTGACCGCGCTCTGATCCATTTTTAGATATTCGCTTATGGCGCACACGCACATCTCCGTGCTGCTGAGTGCGTAAAGTATCCTCATTCGCGTAAGGTCGCCGAACACCTTGAACAGGGCGCTGAGCTTTTTGAGCGCGCCCTCGTCCGCCGCGTGCGCCTCGGCCGAGTGAATGAGCCCGCTGTGGTCGTGCATACATGAACCTCCGTTCATATGAATTGTTGTTCATATAATAGCACAGTATGCGCATTTCGTCAATAGCATTTATAAATGTTTCCATGCATAAATTTTTAAAACCCATCTCCGCCCCCCGTTTTCGGGCAAAAAAGTTTTAGTTTTGGTAAAAACATGCGCGTGCAGGTTGACAAAAACGGGCGCAGCCGCTATAATAACACAGTCAAAGCAGAAGCAGCCGCTTCTCACCCGCCGACACAAGGTCAGGCGCGGTACACAGGCCCCGTGAGACAGGGTCGTTTGTGGAGCGGCGTAACTGCGTCGGTCCGTTTTTTTATGCACGGCGACAAAACGAAATTCGGAGGTGTATCCCTATAAACGATCTGCAAATCAACGAAGAGATCCGCGAACGCGAGGTGCGCGTCGTAGACGAGCAGGGCGGGCAGCTGGGCATCATGTCCACTCAGCAGGCGCTTAAGCTTGCCGAAGAGCAGCAGCTCGACCTGGTAAACATTGCACCCTCGGCCAAACCGCCCGTGTGCAAGCTGATGGACTATGGCAAATACCGTTTCGAGCAAAGCAAGCGCGAGAAGGAAATCAAGAAGAATCAGAAGGTTATAGAGATAAAAGAAGTCCGTTTGTCCGCCACCATCGAGGACCATGACATTGACGTGAGATTCCGCCAGGCAGTCAAGTTTTTGCAAGACGGCAACAAAGTCAAGGTGTCCATCCGCTTCCGCGGTCGCCAGATCGCCCACAGCGAAATAGGCACAGACGTAATGCAAAGCTTTGCCGAGCGCATCAAGGAGTACGGCGTCGTGGATAAAAAGCCCGCCATCGAGGGCAGAAACATGACCATGATGCTCGCACCCCGCGATCCCAAAAAGGATTAATCTATAAGGAGGAGCAATTCCATGCCCAAACAGAAAACGAACAGGGGCGCCGCCAAGCGGTTCGACCTTACTAAGTCCGGAAGAGTGAAACACGCGCAGGCCTTCAAACGCCACATACTGACCAAGAAGCCCACCAAGCGCACCCGCAACCTTCGCAAGGCCGAGTACCTGACCACCACCGAAGGCCGCACAATGAAGAAGCTCATTCCCTACAAGTAAGGAGGTAAACATAAATGGCAAGAGTAAAACGCGCAGTCAACGCCGTAAAAAAGCGTCGTAAAGTATTCAAGCTCGCAAAGGGCTATTTCGGTGCAAAATCCAAGCAGTACCGCGCCGCCGGCGAACAGGTCCGCCGCTCCCTGCGCTACGCCTACATCGGCCGCAAGCT
>JAFPYA010000322.1 GCA_017412445.1 Clostridia bacterium | reverse complement strand
ACACCGAGCGCGTGGCGGAATTCATTCAGAAGGCCGTGGGCGGCGATCTGTTCGAGATAGAGACCGTGCGCGAATACAGCAGGGATTATATGACCTGCACCGAGGAGGCCAAGGCGGAACTGCGTGAGGGAGCGCGCCCGGAACTGAAGAAATACCCGGACAGCATTGAACAGTACGACACCATCTTCGTGGGCTACCCCAACTGGTGGGGCACCATGCCTATGTGCGTGTACACCTTCCTTGAGCACTACGACCTGAGCGGAAAGAAGATTGTGCCCTTCTGCACAAACGAGGGCAGCGGTATGGGCGGCAGCGAAAGGGAGCTCAAAAAGATTTGCAGGGGCGCTGAAGTGGCCTCAGGCCTCTCCATCCATGGCGCGGAAGCGGCTCAAAGCGAGGGCAAGGTCGCCGCGTGGGCAAAAAAGAATGTCTGATCTGGAGCAGTGCCGGGCGGCCTATATCGAAATGTACCGCGCCATGATAGCAAAGGACATAACGGCTTTGTCCAATGTTTTGGACGACTCCTTTGTGCTGGTGCACATGACCGGCATGCGTCAGGCAAAGCCGGCGTTTCTTAAGGCCGTCAGGAATGGCACGCTGAACTATGCCTCAGCCGAACATGAAAGCATTGACGTCACGGTAAGCGGCGATGCGGCTGCACTCAGCGGCAAAAGCCGCGTGCGCGCCGCGGTATTCGGCGGCGGGCGGCACACATGGCGGCTTAAGCAGGACCTGACGCTGATTCGGAAGGACGGCCGCTGGCTCATCGCTTTGTCCGAGGCCGGCACATATTGAGAAAATGAAGAAAAAGCTGAAACGTATACTTGATATCGTGATGACGCTCATGCTTCCCTGCCTGATGGCATACGAGCTGATTGGCCAAAAGACGCATGAGATACTGGGGCTTAGCATGGTTATGCTGTTCATCGTGCATCACGCGATGAATTGGCAGTGGCACAAAAACCTGTTCAACGGCAGGTATACGGCGTACCGCGCCGTCCTTACGGCGCTGGACATACTTATGATAGCCGTGTTCATCGATCAGGCGGTCACCGGAATCATGATGGCAAAGCATGTGTTCCCGTTTATTAAGCATGTCGGCAGAAGGTCCTTTGCCCGGGTGCTGCATCTTTTGGGCGCGTACTGGGGCTTCGCCCTTTGCTGCCTGCATGCCGGCATGCACATGAGCAATATGATACGCAAATGGAGAAGCAAAGCAAGCCTTGTGAGGCTTCTTACCGCCGCGCCGGCGCTGGGCGTTTTCGGGTATGGAGTGTACGCCTTTATCGGGCGAGGGCTTCCCGGGTATATGACGCTTAAGGAACAGTTCGTGTTTTTCGATTATGAAGAGCCGCTCACGCTGTTTTTTATGGATTACGCGGCGATAATGCTTGCGCTGATACTCTTGGGCGCTGTGCTGGGATACGGATTGCAGAAGGTAAGGAGGAGGACCTGCAGGTGATGCGTCAGCCGGGCCGGAGCATTGCCTGGCTTTTGAAGCTGAAGCAGACGGACAAACAGGCGGACATTCCACTGCCTGAACAGGAAGAAAAGCGCATCGCTACCAATTTTATTCGTTGAACAGGAGAATATGTACATGAAAAAGCTGATTTCACTGATACTTGCCGTGACGCTGCTGTGCGCCGCAATCCCCGTATTTGCCGAAGAAACGCCCGCGCACGTGCTGGTGGTCTATTTTTCCCACGCGGGCGAAAACTACAATGTGGGCGTGATCGAGGAAGGTAATACCGCGAAAATGGGTAAAATAATCGCGGAGCAGATGGGCGCGGACATCTTTGAGCTGGTGCCCACGGTGCCCTATCCCGACGACTACGATTCCTGTCTGGACGTGGCTACGGAGGAACAGCGCACGGACGCCCGCCCGGAATATGAAGGCGAGATAGACGCCTGGGAGCAGTACGACACCGTCTTTATCGGTTACCCCATCTGGTGGGGCGAGATCCCGAACATCGTATATACCTTCATGGAAGCATATGATTTTGCCGGCAAAACCGTGATTCCCTTCAACACCCACGAGGGCAGCGGACAGGCGCACAGCCAAAGGGACATAGAAAGGCTGTTGACAGGAGCGACCGTGCTTAAGGGACTGGCGGTTCGCGGCCGCAAGGCGCAAAACGACGCGGAAGGCACTAAGGCGGATGTTGCAGACTGGCTTAAGAGCATCGGGCTTGCTCAGTAAGGGGGACAGGCATATGATACAGAATCCCTTTTTTTCGGAGATCCACGGCAACTTTGGCTTTGGCTGCATGCGCCTGCCGATGAAAAACGGTAGGGTCAATTATGACGAGTTCTGCCGCATGGCGGACGCCTTCATCGCCTCGGGACTGAATTACTTCGATACCGCCCACGGCTACATCGGCGGGCAGTCCGAAACGGCCATTCGGGACTGCGTCGTCAAACGCCACGACCGCAGCGAATTCCTGCTTACAGACAAGCTGACGGCCCCTTACTTCAGCAAGGAGGAGGATATTCGCCCGTTTTTTGAAAACCAGCTTCAATGGTGCGGAGTGGAGTATTTCGACTTCTACCTGATGCACGCTCAGGACAGGAACAACTATCAGAAATACAAGCGCTGCCGCGCCTATGAAACGGCCTGGCAGCTTAAGCAGGAAGGCAAGATACGCCACTTCGGCATCTCCTTCCACGACAAGGCTGAGGTGCTGGACATGATTTTGACCGAGCACCCCGAAATCGAGATCGTTCAGATACAGTTCAACTACGTGGACTACGAGGATGCCTCCGTGGAAAGCCGCAAGGTGTATGAGGTCTGCGAAAAGCACCGTAAGCCCGTAATCGTAATGGAGCCAGTCAAGGGCGGCAGCCTCGTAAACCTGCCCGCAGAGGCCGACAAGCTCCTGAGGGACTTAAACGGCGGCAGCAACGCCTCCTACGCCCTGCGCTTTGCGGCCTCCTTCCCGAACATGGCCATGGTGCTCTCCGGCATGAGCGATATGGCGCAGATGGAGGACAACCTGAGCGCCATGCGGGACTTTGTGCCGCTCAGCGAGACCGAGATGGACGCGGTGCGCAGGGTGTGCGATATCTTCCGCGGCTTGAATCTGGTGCCCTGCACGGGCTGCCGCTACTGCGTGGAGGAAAACGAGTGCCCAAGGGGCATCCGCATACCGGATATGTTCTCCTCTCTGAACGCGCATGAAGCCTTCCACAACTGGAACACCGGCTTTTATTACAACAATGTAATCACCGGTGACGGACACGGCAAAGCCTCTGAGTGTATACGCTGCGGCAAGTGCGAAAAGGTATGCCCACAGCACCTGCCCATACGCGAGCTGCTAAGGAAGGTCGCCGATACCTTCGAGAGATAAACAAAAAAGAAGAGCATTGAGAAACAGGCAGCCCCCGTCATCGGCTCAAGCTTACTGACAGGCGACATCTGCTGCCGAGGCTTGCTTAAGTTATATGCTCAATAACGCGCCCGGGGCTTTTGCTGATTTGCAAAAGCCCCGAGCGCTTGTGTTTTGAATTACAGTATGAACATGAGCAATACCGTCACCGCTTGTTTTTCGACGAATGACAAAACGGTTTTCGGTCATGTGCGCACGAGCGCTATCCATTTGCCTGCGATTTCCTCGGTGACGTCTATTTTCGCTTCGCCGTTTGACCAGCTGAAGGATACAGGCAGCTCCGCTCGGTAGAAATCCAAGCGGCAGGCCGCGCCTTCTGTCGGCTCGAAGGGGCAGGGCACGGTGAGCCTTCCGGGTCTGTCACACCTGACGAGCAGCGCCTTTTCGATGCCCGCGGCAAGCCGCCTTTTATCCACGCACGCAAACGTCACATCCGCCTTTTTATCGACAAAGCGCCATGCATGTCCGTCGATGGTCACGCCTTGCGTTTCGCGGCCTGAGAAGCCCAAAAGCTGTCCGTCCCTGTACAGGTACGTAAGGCTGTCTGTGCCGGTATAGCTGACTCTGTGGGCCTGGAGAGGGCAGTCGCTCAGCGCGATGTCAACCGGCGGCAGCACGCGGCCTTCGAGGGCGCGCCTGTCTTCCTCCTCGTCCCTGTAGAACTGGCCGGGCCAGGCTTCGTAGAACGTGCGGTAATGATTGGCCAGCGTGACCGCGCCGTTTGGGAATACGTTGAATATGTACCTTGCGTCCGCGGGACGGGAGAGCAGCTCCGGGCTGCCGGGCGCATAGGCGTCTACGGCCTTCAGTATGTCGAACAGCGTGGACACGTCCGCGCCGGTCGACCTGCTCTGGTCGTCTCTGGGTCTGAAGCCCAGATACACGCATGCGCCCTTGCCCCGGCATACATAGCTGCCCAGCTCTACGCCATTGCAGCGGGCGACGACGCCTGCGTCATCCACGCGGAGAGGATAGGCGTAATCGGGCAGATAATCCGTGAGCACCTTCATCGGCGCGACTGAGGCCAGTTCGCCAAGGAAGGTGATTTTTTCGCCCTTCAGTTTAACGGGTCTGTTTGGCGCGGCCACCTCCTTAAGGCCGAACAGTTTTTTGAACCTGCCAGAGCAGTCGGCGCCGTCCTCGTATCTGAGAGCCGGAACGCCGCTCCACACCACGCGGCCGCCCGCTGAGGCAAAGTCTTCGAGCATATCCAGCGTTTTTGAGGCTACGAACATCTCGTACAGGGCGACCACGGTGCGGTATTTGCGCCCGTTCACCACCAGATGCCCCTCCGCGTCCAGCGCGCCGTATTTAAGAAGCATCTCTTCTGTAATGTAATTGCCGTAGCCGTATTGCACCATCCACGTGCCGAAGCGCTCCTGGTTGTAGTTGAGCTCGGTGGGGTATAGCAGCAGCACGTCCGTAAGCCTGTGCTGCCAGTCCTGCACCAGCATCGAGGCCTCGTCGCCGTTTCCGTAGGTCGCCCCCACGTCGTAGAACCGCCGCAGCACCTCCTTGGGAGAGCCCCAGCCGGCGCAGTACGCCTTTTCGAAGCGGTTCAGCGTTCCCAGAGAGCAGGCGAATGCCTGAGCGAAGTAGTCCCTGTCCAGAAAACCGCCCTCGGGGTGATCCGTGCCCGCGCCGGAAAGAAACTCGTTCCAGCGGAAGTAGTCGCCGCAGGCCGAAATGTTCTCGCGGACGGTGGACGACCAGACGAAGGGTACGTCGTAATCATAGCGGGTGACCTTGTCGCCGCCGTTCATCTGAAAGCCCGCGTCTTGGGCAAAGTGGTCGCAGGTGGGCGATTCCTGCCACGTCGCGTGGGCGCGGCACATTATCGGGCTGCCGAACAGCGATTCCGCATAGAGGCGACTGTCGACCGCAAGTTTGACTACCCTGCCGCTCAACAGCTCGAAATAGCGCTTGCGGAACAGCCAGGTCTCGTAAGCGCCGTCGGTGCCCCTGCCCATCAGATGCTGGCTGGGCTCGTCTTTGCTGCCGCCGGGCAGGAAGCGGTGCTGCCCGTAGGCAAAATACACCATGTACTTCAGAAAGTCGCGGTATTTGTCCCCGTACAGGCGCGCGAAGGTTTCGATGAAGGAATCGGTGACGTAGCGGGTGGTGATCTCCGTGTCGGGCCCGAAATGGGCGTTCAAATCCCAATCGAACTGTATGTGCATTTCATCGGAATAGAACCCGCCATAGCGGATGCCGGCCGCGTTGTGGCTGTCGATGAGCTGCTTCATGTAGTCCATCGCGTCGGCGGCAAAATAATCCTGCTCCGGCGTCTTATATTCTATTACCACAAGCACCCTGTTGCAGGGCGCGTCCGTAAGGCCGGATATCACGATGTCGTCCCAGGCGTAGCCCGCTTCCGTGAGGTGATAGCTCTCAGGCACGACGCACCAGCCGGCGGTGTCGGAGATATCCCTGACGGCGTTTTCGTCCACGTAATACATGCCGTCGCCGGCCAGCTTTTCCTCGTTGAAGGCCACCGCCATCACGCGGTGAACGCTGAGCCGTATGGGGCCTTTGTTGTTGTACCACTGTATCTGGCGGCGCATTTTTACGCTGTAGGCGCCGTTTTCGATGGCGCCCTCGCGGAACTGCCACTGAAAACCCGTATCCGCATGATCCTTGGCGTATCCTCCGCCTACGTCAAGAGGGGAGATGAGCGAAGCACCGAAGCTCATGCAGTATTTTTTCGCGCAGTCGTGCACCTGCTTAAACGCGGCAATGGTGACCGGCGTGGAAGGATAATTGCGTCTCTCGCTGCCGCCGAAAAAGAAATCGTAGGAGACCTCTATTCGCTCGCAGCCCCTCTCTTTGGCGTCCCTGACGAAGGCTTCAAGGGTCGTGCCTTCCGGGTACATGCGCTTCTTTTCGCCGGAAAAGCCCTTTTCCTGATCGTCGAACAATGGCTTGTCCGGGTCGGTGGCAAGCCGCTCCAGCTGCTTTTCGTCAGTCAGTATCAGCGTCGCCTGCCGGTCAAACAGCCGAAAAACGCCTTCCTTGCTAATAACATCCATAGCAATCCTCCTCGCGTACAAAATATACACCGCCGTTTGGCCGCAGGCAGCTGCGGTTCAAACGACCACAGAAACCGATTACACTTAAACACCGTCCGTTGGCGCTTATCTTCAAAGAAGCCTGTAACACCGTATATAAATTCTGTGT